>JAEPMM010000036.1 GCA_017643965.1 Marinobacter sp. | reverse complement strand
CTACCCGCAGTATCCTGTGCAGTGCCCGCGCCGACAGCCCCAGTTTCTCGAGCGCGCCGGACAACAGCACCTCGCCCTGACTGTCCAGGCGACAATGGGTGTGCAGCCCGGCTCCCGCCAGAGACGCGTTGACCGCACCGCGCTGGAGCTGACGATCCCGCGCTTCCGCCACTCGGGCACGAACCACGGCACTGGATTCGCCATCCTGCTGGCGCTGCATCAACACCTCGCTACCCTGCACCGGCACCTCCACATGGAGGTCGAACCGGTCCAGCAGGGGGCCGGACACCTTGCCCCGGTACCGCATAACCTGCTGGGGTGTGCACTGGCACTCCATGGTGGGGTGGCCGTTGTAGCCGCAGGGGCAGGGATTCATCGCCCCGACCACCTGGAACCGCGCCGGAAAGGTCACCTGGCGGGCGGCCCGGCTGATCGAAATTTCGCCACTTTCCATCGGCTCTCGAAGCACTTCCAGGACTCGACGCTCAAACTCCGGTAATTCGTCCAGAAACAGTACGCCACGATGAGCGAGTGAGATTTCCCCCGGCCGCGGACTGCTACCACCGCCCACCATGGCCACCGCCGAGGCCGTGTGATGCGGTGACCGGAACGGCGGCTGGCGCCAACCGCCGTTCCGGTCCGCCAGCCCGGCCACGGAGTGCACGCTGGCGACTTCCAATGCTGCGGCTGTGGTTAACGGCGGCAGGATGCCCGGCAAGCGACTGGCCAGCATGCTCTTACCGGTCCCGGGCGGGCCAAAAAACAACAGGTTGTGAGCACCTGCGGCGGCCACCTCGAGGGCCCGGCGGGGCACGCTCTGCCCCCGGACATCGGCCAGATCGGGGCCGGCCCGGTCATTACGGTCCAGTTCCGCGGCCGGCACCGGCACCAGCCTGGCGCGGCCACACAGATGCTCACACACAGTCAGTATGTGGGCTGCCGCCAATACATCGTCCTGACTTGCCAGGGCCGCCTCCGCCGCATTCGCCTGAGGTACCAGCAGGCGGCGACCCTCAGCGCGCGCTGCCAGCACAGCCGGTAGCACACCTTTGAGTGGGCGCAATGCGCCGTCCAGAGACAGCTCACCCAGAAACTCCACATCGGCCAGACTTTCCGCCGGTACCTGCCCGGACGCAGCCAGAATACCCAGCGCGATCGGCAGGTCAAAGCGACCGCCCTCTTTTGGCAGATCCGCAGGCGCCAGATTAATGGTGATGCGACGGGCAGGGAATTCGAAACCGGCATTCAGCAGGGCACTGCGCACCCGCTCCTTGCTCTCGCGCACGCCGGTTTCCGGGAGCCCGACGATGGACAGGGCCGGCAGACCACCGGACAGATGCACCTCAACCGTAACGGCCGGTGCCGACACGCCAATGCTGGCGCGGGAATGGACTATAGCTAACATGACGACCTTCCATGGTCAGTTCGTTACAAGCGGCGACCTGCTCAGGCGGATGGCAGGCGTTTCTCCAGTTCAGCCACGCGTTTTTCCAGCGCATCGACTTTTTCCCGGGTTTTCATCAACACAGCCTGCTGCGCATCGAACTCCTCCCGGGTCACCAGCTCCAGCCGGGACAGCACCGACATCACGGTTGCCCTTGCCTGGGTTTCGAAGTCTTCCCGGGCCGCGCGGGCCATGTCGGGTACAAACTGGCCAAACTGCCCCTGCAGCTGGGTCAGAAAATCTTGCGGTCCTTTCACGAAATCACCTCTCTGGCATCGACAATTCCCGGTCACGGCCGCAACTCGGCCGCCCGGGACGAACTCGCGGGAGTGTATCACATCGCAGGCCCTGCCATACTGTAGGCCGTCCGCAGTATAATGTCTGGGCGAGCCGGCTGCTGCGGTGCGCCAATTTGGCTCGCCGCACACACTGTTGCTCTATTTTGGTGCAGCATAATGTTCCAAACTGGAGCGGCAGTTTCTCAAGCAACTGGTTTTAAACATATTTTTTGCGTTGGCACACCCGATGCTATAAGCCTAGTACGCAATCCGCACAATTGGTGTGCGAGGTGGCAGCATCCCGACCTCAACACAAACGGCCAATGGGCCCTCACTGTTGGGACGGCTTTACCAAGGAGAAAGCAATGAAACTTGTGACAGCGATCATCAAGCCTTTCAAATTGGATGATGTCCGTGAGGCACTATCCGAGATTGGCGTGCAAGGCGTAACCGTCACCGAAGTGAAGGGCTTCGGGCGGCAGAAGGGCCACACAGAGCTCTATCGTGGCGCGGAATATGTGGTGGACTTCCTGCCCAAGGTCAAGGTGGAGGTTGCCATCGGCGACAACCTGCTGGACCAGGTTATCGAGTCCATCACCAAGGCAGCCAACACCGGCAAGATTGGTGACGGCAAGATCTTCGTGACCGAACTCGAACAGGCAATTCGTATCCGGACCGGTGAAACCGGCGAGGAAGCGGTCTGATAACCGCCTGAATTCCCAATAGCCAACGTAAAAAACTTATAACCTGAAAAGCCTCGTGCGGAGGGCTTCATATGGAAAGCAATATTTTTCACCTGCAGTATGCTATAGATACCTTTTATTTCCTGGTGTGTGGCGCATTAGTCATGTGGATGGCAGCGGGCTTCGCTATGCTGGAATCCGGTCTGGTTCGTGCCAAGAACACCACTGAAATTCTCACCAAGAACGTGGCACTGTTCGCAGTGTCCTGCACCATGTACCTGATCTGCGGCTACGCAATCATGTACGGTGGTAACATCTTCCTGTCCGGCATGGGCGACGTGGATGTCGGTGGTGTGATGGGCGACTTTGCCAGCCGTGAGGACGGTTTCGAGGGCGGCTCAATCTACTCCGGCGCATCTGACTTCTTCTTCCAGGTGGTGTTCGTGGCCACAGCCATGTCCATCGTCTCCGGTGCGGTTGCCGAGCGCATGAAGTTGTGGGCGTTCCTGGTGTTTGCGGTCGTAATGACTGGCTTCATCTATCCGATGGAAGGTGCCTGGACCTGGGGCGGAGCTTCCGTGTTCGGCATGTACACGCTCGGTGACCTTGGTTTCAGTGACTTCGCCGGTTCAGGCATCGTTCACATGGCAGGTGCAGCTGCGGCTCTGGCGGGTGTGATCCTGCTGGGTGCCCGTAAAGGCAAGTACGGCCCGAACGGGGAAATCCGCGCCTTCCCGGGTGCCAACCTACCTCTAGCGACACTGGGTACCTTCATCCTGTGGATGGGCTGGTTCGGCTTTAACGGTGGCTCGGTACTGAAACTGGGTGACGTAGCCAGTGCTCACTCTGTTGCCATGGTGTTCCTGAACACCAACGCAGCCGCTGCCGGCGGTGGTATCGCCGCGCTGATCATGGCACGCCTGATGTTCGGCAAGGCCGACCTGACCATGCTGCTGAACGGCGCGCTGGCGGGCCTGGTGACCATCACCGCTGAGCCTTCCACCCCGACAGCCCTGACCGCGACTCTGTTCGGCGCCCTGGGCGGTATCCTGGTGGTACTGAGCATCGTCACCATGGACAAGCTGCGCATCGACGATCCGGTCGGCGCCATCTCGGTCCACGGTGTGTGTGGTCTGCTGGGTCTGCTGCTGGTGCCGATCACCAACGGTGACTCGACCTTCTTCGGCCAGATCGTGGGCGCGCTCACTATCTTTGTCTGGGTGTTCGTCACCAGCCTGATTGTCTGGGGTATCCTCAAGGCGGTCATCGGCATCCGCGTCACCGAGGAAGAAGAGTACGAAGGTGTGGATCTGTCCGAGTGTGGCATGGAAGCCTATCCGGAGTTCGTCAGCAGCAAGTAATCTGCCGACGGCAAAACGAAAAGGGGCGCTCGAAAGAGCGCCCCTTTTTTGTTTTCCCTGAACAGCCGACTGCCGAATCAGACGGCATTGCGATACAGTTCGTCCTCCGAGTGTCGCAGATAAAGCAGTAACTCCATCTGCGCCTCATTCACACTGTCAAACGGTCCCTCAAACGCGCCCTCCCGGGTCTGGAAAAACCATTTCCCGTTGATGACGGTGAACCGATCACTGCGAAACCAGTTTCGCTCCTGCTCGCCTTTTCTAACATCCATATCCTACTCCCTCAGCAACTGCCGAACGGCTACTGTCGGTCATTAATTGACCACCCTTTGCAGTTTAGCCAATTAACCGGGGAAAGCGAGAACGGTCATCCTTCGCCGGGAATCACCCGATCTTCCAACGCATCCACCATAAACTGGGGCATCGCGAGCGCGCCCCGGTGAGTTCCGGCGTTGTAATAACGGGTCACAAACGGGCGCTGCTCGGCGTCTTCCTCGCGGAAATACTGCACCGGCTTGTCCTTTCCCGCCATGGTGCAGCTCCACCAGCCGGTCGGATACACCGGCTGCGGAAAGGGCAAGGTTTGCACATGGTCGAAGCCGGCCTTGCGCATATCCTCGTGAATGCCCTTGATGATGGTGTCGGTGTGCAACAGCGGGGATTCGCTCTGCTGCACGATCAGGCCGCCGTCCCGCAGTGCCAGCAGGGCGTCGCGGTAGAAGTCCAGCGCGAACAGCCCTTCGGCGGGGCCAACGGGGTCGGTGCTGTCAATGATGATGACATCGATGCTGGCCGGCTCCACGTCGCGCATCCACTGGATACCGTCACCAAAGAAGAAATTGGCGCGGGGATCGTCATTGGCGTCACACAGCTCGGGAAAATACTTTTCCGACAGGCGAGTCACACGCTCGTCAATTTCCACTTGCCACGCTTCTTCAACGCCGGGGTGCTTGAGCACTTCCCGGAGCGTACCGCAGTCACCGCCACCGACAATCACCACCTTTTTCGGATCGCGGTGGGTAAACAGTGCGGGATGGGTCATCATTTCGTGGTAGAGAAAATTGTCCCGGGTGGTCAGCATCACGCAACCGTCCAGAACCATGAGGTTGCCGAAGGTCTCGGTCTCGTAGATTTCCAGTTTCTGGAATTCACTCTGCTCTTCGTGCAGCTTCCGTTTTACCTGTAGGGAAAACGCCGTTCCCTGGTCCTGGAATACCTCGGTAAACCAGCCGTCGTTTAATGCTGTCATGGTATGTCTCCCTTTTCCTCAAAGCAGATAGCGCTCACGCGAGCCAAATCGGTTTTGCCCGTATTGTAGGGGCGCAGGACCGTCAGCTAAAGCACTATAGCGCAGCGCTATCCACGTATTTTCCACACGGGGTTCTTTTAGCAGCCCCGCGGAATCCATACAATGGCGGCCATACGCCGGCATTCACCCGGCCCGGATTCAGTACAGGAAGCCCACGATGACCCGAACCACCGGAAGCGCCGCCCACAAGGTGTACAACATCGCCCACTGGAGCGATGGCTATATCGACGTCAACGACCAGGGCGAAGTGCTGATCCGGCCCGAGCGGGGTCATGGCAGCGACAGCGGCACCATCAATCTGCCGGAGCTGACCCGTTCGCTGACCTCCCGCGGCATCCAGCTGCCGGTGCTGATCCGTTTCACCGATATCCTTCACGATCGGGTCAACACACTCTGCGGCGCGTTCAACAAGGTAGCGGACGAACACGGGTATCAGGGCCGCTACACCGCGGTCTACCCCATCAAGGTCAATCAGCAGCGGCGCGTGGTGGAAGAATTGCTGCGGGCCGAGCCGGCCGCCAGCAATCACCAGATCGGCCTGGAGGCCGGCAGCAAGCCAGAGCTGATGGCGGTGCTGGCGATGTCACGCCAGCCCGGCTCGGTGATTGTGTGCAACGGCTATAAGGACCGTGAGTACATCCGCCTGGCGCTGATCGGCCAGAAGCTGGGACATCGGGTGTTCATCGTGGTGGAAAAACAGTCGGAACTGCCGCTGATTCTGGACGAAGCCCGCAATCTGGGCATCGCCCCACTCATCGGTGTGCGCGCCCGGCTCGCCACCATCGGCAAAGGCAACTGGCAGAACACCGGCGGCGAGAAGTCCAAGTTCGGGTTGTCGGCCAGCCAGGTGCTGGACGTGGTCAGCACCCTGCGCGAAGCCAATGCCCTGGACGCCCTGCAACTGTTGCATTTCCATCTGGGCTCACAGATTGCCAACATCCGCGACATCCAGACCGGCCTGCGGGAGTGCGCACGCTTCTACAGCGAACTGCGCCAGCTCGGAGCGCCCGTCGGCACGGTGGATATCGGTGGCGGGCTGGGGGTTGATTATGAGGGCACACGCTCTCGCAGCAGCTGTTCGATGAACTACAGCGTTCACGAATACGCCTACAACGTCATTCACGTACTGCAATCGGAGTGTGACCGGGCCGGCATCCCCCACCCGGATCTGATCAGTGAGTCCGGTCGCGCACTGACCGCGCACCACTCGGTGCTGGTGACCAACGTGATTGACCGCGAAGTGCCCGATCACCGCGAACCGATGCCACCGGCTGCCGACGCCTGCGCACCGTTGCTGGACCTGTGGCGGGATCTGCAGAGTCTGCAGGACGAGCAATCGCCGCGCTCGCTGGCGGAAATCTATCACGACGTGATGCACGCCATGACCGACGTGCATGCCCAGTTCGCCCATGGCCTGCTGTCGCTGACCGAGAGAGCCAACGCTGAAACCCTGTACACCAACTGTTGCCGCATTCTGCGATCGAGACTGGACGGCAGCAACCGCGCTCACCGGGAAATCATCGACGAACTGAATGAAAAGCTGGCGCAGAAGCTGTTCGTCAATTTCTCGCTGTTTCAGTCTCTGCCCGATGTCTGGGGCATTGACCAGATCTTTCCGGTCATGCCAATCAACGGGCTGGACCGCCCCCTGTGCCGGCGGGCAGTGATTCAGGACATCACCTGCGATTCTGACGGCCGCATTGACCGCTATGTGGATGGTCAGGGCATCGAGACCACCCTGCCGCTGCCGGAGGAAAAAGCCGGTGATCCTCTGCTGATGGGGTTCTTCATGACCGGCGCCTACCAGGAAATTCTCGGCGACATGCACAACCTGTTCGGCGACACCCACTCAGTGGACGTGCACCGCACCGAATCCGGTCACTACACAGTCAGCGATGCCATCCACGGCGATACCGTGGCCAAGGTGTTGCGCTACGTGAACTTCGAGCCGGCGGCGCTGTTGCAGTCCTATCAGCGCCAGTTCGAGGCCAGCACACTGCCGCCCGGGGAACAGGAGCAACTGCTGGGCGAGCTCAGGAACGGCCTTGAGGGCTACACCTACCTGGAGGAGTAACGCCCGCGCCCGCTGCTTCGGCTGTCAGCGCTGAGGAAGGTGCTGCGCCCGCCATACCGTGGGCGACACACCCTCCCACTTGCGAAACGCACGGCCAAAATTCGAAGGGTCGCTGTACCCCAGGCTGTCGGCAACCTCGTCAATACTGAGCCGCCCGCGACGCAACAGCTCCAACGCCCGTTCATGGCGAACCTGGTCCAGCAGCACCTGATAACGGGCGCCTTCACTGCTCAGTTGCCGACGCAGGGTACGCGGCGACATACTCAACTGATTGGCGATCGCCTCCAGCCCCGGCAGGCCGCCACCCCGCACCGCCTCCAGCAGCCGCCGCACCCGGGAGGTCACCGAGGTGGCGGCGTCAATGGACCGCAACTCTTCCTCACACTGGGCTTCCGCGACACGCCGGGTGACCGGATTCGATAGCGAGATCGGCAGCTCCAGAAACGATTTGCGGAAACGCAGCTGATTGACTCCACACGAGAAATCGACACGATCACCGAAAATGGCCCGGTAACCCTCGGTGTGTTCCGGCTCCGGGTAGTCCAGCCGACACACGCCGGTTTCGATCAGCCGCGCGCCAAACAGCAACTGATTAACATCCATCAGTGACGCCATCACCACCTCGATGTTGAAGCGGTACAGGTCTTCAACGTCGTGGGCCAGGCTCAACTGGACCACGGCATCTTCGCCGTCAACGAAAAAATCCAGCTCCATGTAGACGAAACGGATGCGGAAGTACTTGATCAGCACCGACAGTGCCTGGTGCAACGTATCGCAGCTGATGGCGGCCTGGGACAGCGAACCGTGGGTGGTGAATTTGAGGCGACGACCAAACTCCAGACCCAGCGCAGAATTACCGCTGCGCCTCAGGGCTTCACGGCACAGCAACGTAAACTGGTCAACCGTGATCAGATTGTCGGGATGGCTCAGCATGGACGGACGAATACCCGCCGACGTCAGCAGTGGCCCCCGCGGGACATCGTGTTCGCCGGCCAGCTGGCACAGAATGTCAGCGTAATGGGCGCGAATGACCGGCAGAGAGCCGGGGGCTCCGGGAGCGTTCATGACAGGGATGATCTCTGGTTATTATTAATGCTTGAGACTAGTCCGGCCGATTGCCGTGCGCAATCACCGTGCCGACAGCCAAAAGCCGGCGCCCGTGCAATGTTTGCCGATGTCGGCTTTTTGCTGCGGTGGTTGATCCATCCGGATCGTTGTCCCGTACATATCGTGACTGACAAACCCGCGACGAGTGCATAGAATGATGACTAGAACAAGCTCAAATCATGCAACAGTCAAGGAGCGCCCGGTGACCACACTGGAGCAGAAGCCAGCCCGCGCCGAGGGTCGAAAGGACCCCTGGAGCCAGATGCTGGAAAAAGTGGGTAAACACCAGGATCGCCAGGCGTACCATGCGCTGTTTGAGCATTTTGGGCCGCAGATCAAGTATTACGCTATGGCCAACGGCCTGGCCAGTCACGCCGAAGAGCTGGTGCAGGAAGTTTTCGTGTCCATCTGGAGACGATCCTGTCTGTACGACTGGCGCAAGGCGGCGGCGTCTACGTGGATCTTCACCATCGCGCGGAACCAGCGGATCGACATGCTGCGCAAAATGAAGCGCACCAGCGCCGAAATGCAGGTGGAAACCGAGGATCTGTGGCAGATTCCGGGCGAGAACGAAGACGAGCCTGTCACGTCACTGCACCGTCTGATGTCAGAACGCCGTATCCGGGAGTCGCTGAGTCACCTCCCCGAAGAACAGATTACTGTGATTGCCAAGGTCTATATGGAGAACAAGTCGCACCAGATGGTGGCGGACGAACTCGACATTCCCCTCGGCACCGTGAAAAGCCGGGTGCGCCTGGCGTTGAACAAACTGAAAGTGATTTTGCAGGATCAGAACGTATGACACGGCACCACCCTGACAGCCTGACGCTGATGGAATACAGCGCTGGCAACCTGACCGAGCCCCATGCTCTGTGCATCCGGCTCCACCTGGATCAGTGCTCGCACTGCCGCAGCCGCGTCGATACACTCGACAGCCTCGGTGCGGTCATGATGGAACATCAGCCCAAAGTCGACGTGAGCGAAAGCATGTTTGACAGCATTCTTTCCCGCATTGACAGCGACACTGGAGAAAACGAGGTGGTAACCCGCGTCATCAACGGGATGAGTCCGCTGCAGAAGCTGCTGGGGGAGGATCTGGACACTCTGCCGTGGAAACGGCAATTGGGCGATGTCAGCGTTCTGGACATTTCCGAGCGCTTCCCCGGCCAGAGCGAGCAGGTGGTGCTGCAGAAACTGGCAGCGGGCGGCAAGGCACCAGCCCACACCCACCGCGGTGAGGAAACCACCATCGTGCTGCAGGGGGCGTTTGCAGACCAGAAAGGCGTGTTCAACCAGTGGGATTGCGTGGTCCTCAACGATTCGGACGAACACAAGGCGGTTGCCGTCGGTTGCGAAGACTGCATCACCCTGTCTGTGCTGAGCGCCCCGGTGAAACTGACCGGTACCTTCACCCGCATGCTCAATCCATTCATTCGCTGATCCGAGCGTGCGTGAACGGGGTCCGAGGTGGCCCCGGCGTTTCCTACCAAGGCAGTTCTGTCCCGTCCCAGTTATAGAAGCGGCCATTGCCACTCTCATTCAGCTTGTCCATGACAGCCAATATATTGGTCGCCGTCTGCCCGGCACTGTGCACTTCCAGTTGCGCCAATGACGCCGCGAACGGCTCGCTCAGGGCCGATCGCGTGGTGCCCGGATGCACCGCCACGCAGGCCACCGGCTTGCAGCGGCGGGGCAACTCCACCGACAACGTCTTCACCAGCATGTTCAGTGCGGCTTTCGAGCTGCGATAGGCGTACCAGCCACCGAAGCGGTTATCGGAGATCGAACCCACTTTGGCGGAGATCGCGACCACACGCTTGAAGCGTCGATGCCGCAACCAGGGCATCAACGCCCGCATCAGCAGCGAAAAACTGGCGGCGTTGACCTGAAATGCCTGCGCCAGCGCGCCGGCCTCCAGATCTTCTACCCGCTTTTCCGGGTACAGGCCGGCCCCATGCAGAATCCCGGCGGCGAAGATCACATCGTCAACACCCTCTGCGGCGGGCAGAACCCCCGCAAGGTCGTCTACGAGCGCCCCGGCTGCTCCCGGGTCCGCCGCATCCCAGGCCAGCAGACTCACCCGCGGCGACCGGGCGATCGCCTCCGGCACCTTCTCCGGACGGCGACACAGCCCGATGATCTGCGCCGACGGGTCGCGCTCCAGTAGCTCACCTGCAATTCCGCTGCCAATGGCTCCAGAGATCCCCGCTACCAATACCTTATGCATGATTACCCCCTCCCAGTGCTGGCTGCGATTGATTCAGACGATGGAGATGATACGAATTCTTTGTGCATCGGACTGCCTCCGCAGTGAACCGGCACATTCAAACACCCGTATGAATAGGCGCATTAACCGTCACCACTGCGCGCACCACAACCGGGCATGCAGAAGTGCATAACGACACGCGTTGAGTTGAGGAGAGAAGTCCATGCAATACCAGGCTCCGGCGAATGACCTTCGCTTTCTGCTGTTTGACGTATTGGGTGCCGATCGGCTCCACGAGCTGGAAAAATACGCCGACGCAACACCCGACCTGATTTCCGCTGTCATCGACGAAGCCGGCAAACTGGCCGCCGAGGTGATCCAGCCCACCAACCAGATTGGTGACCGGGAAGGCTGCCATTACGATCCCGAGAGCCATGCCGTCAAGACGCCGGAGGGTTTCAAGGAGGCGTACCGGAAATTCGTTGAGGGCGGCTGGACCGCCCTGGATGCTCCTCTCGAATTCGGTGGCCAGGGCCTGCCCCACACCCTGAAGTTCGTGGTGGACGAAATGGTGTGCTCCACCAACCTGTCGCTCGGCATGTACCCGGGCCTGACCCACGGTGCCATCAGCGCCCTGCACGCCCACGGTTCCGAGGAGTTGAAGCAGACCTACCTGGAAAAGCTGATTTCTGGCGAGTGGACCGGCACCATGTGTCTGACCGAGCCCCAGTGCGGCACGGATCTGGGACTGATTCGCACCCGCGCCACCCCCAATGACGATGGCAGCTACGCCATTGAGGGTACCAAGATCTGGATCACCGGCGGCGAACACGACCTGACCGACAACATCGTGCATCTGGTGCTGGCCAAGTTGCCGGGCGCGCCCGACACCACCAAGGGCATCTCGCTGTTTGTGGTTCCCAAGGTACTGCCGGATTCCGGCGAGCGAAACCCCGCCTTCTGCGGCGGCCTTGAGCACAAAATGGGCATCAAGGGCTCTGCCACCTGCGTGATGAATTTTGAAGGTGCCAAAGGCTGGCTGGTGGGCGAGCCCAATAAAGGCATGCGATCGATGTTCACCATGATGAACGAAGCCCGTCTGATGGTCGGTATGCAGGGTCTGGGGCTGGCCGAGATGGCTTACCAGGAAAGCCTGGCCTTCGCCCGTGAGCGACTGCAGAGCCGCTCCCTGAGCGGTCCGAAAAATGCCGACGGCCCGGCCGACCCGATCATTGTGCACCCGGACGTGCGCCGCATGCTGATGCGCCAGAAAGTCCTGAACGAGGGCATGCGCGCGATGGCGCTGTTCACCGGCCACCAGCTTGACCTGTCGGTAGCCCACCCGGACGAAGCCGTTCGCGAGTCCGCCGATGATCTGGTGCAGTTGCTGACCCCGGTTGTTAAAGCCTTCCTGACAGACGAGGGTGCCAACAACGCCAACACCGGCCTGCAGGTACTGGGCGGTTCCGGCTTCACCACCGACTGGCCGCTGGAGCAGCTGGTACGGGATGGCCGTATCGCGCGCATCTACGAAGGCACCAACGGCATTCAGGCGATGGACCTGGTCGGCCGTAAACTGAGCCTCAAGGGTGGCCAGCTGGTACGCACGCTGTTCGGTGTGCTGACTGATTACCTGAAAGACAACGCTGATGCGCCCCACCGGGAAGAGCTCAAGGGCGCCATGAAGGCACTCGAGACCGCGACTCTCTGGCTGGCCACTAACGCCCCGAAAGACCCCGAGCAGGCTGGAGCGGCAGCAACGCCTTACCTGCGGCTGATGGCGCTGACGGTGATCGGCTACCTGTGGTCTCGCATGGCCAACGTTGCCAAGCAGCAACTCGAGGCCGGCGAAGGCAATGCCCCTCTGCTGCAGAGCAAGCAGGTGTCTGCGCGCTTCTACTTCGAAAAGCTGCTTCCGGAAGTCCGGTGGCTGTTGTCTGATATCGAAAGCGGCAAGGACACTATGATGGCGTTCGAGGATGACCATTGGGCCGCCTGAGGGACACCCGGCTGACCCATGGCCGGAAATGACCGAGCATTGTCAGGTTCTGACCTTCCGCCAACGGCGCCGGAACCCGATAATGATCAGGTTGATTAGTGTCTCTGAACTAGTCCTGTTCAGCTCCCCGTCGGGCTGAACAACTTGCTTGTAAGCCACGCTCTGCGTGGCTTTTTTTTATGCCCTCCTCCCATTGCGTTACAATCCCGGTCTTTGCCTGATACCGGAGACACCCCATGAGCCCAGCCGGCGACACCCCGGACAGCCGTGCCCCTGACGACTACCGTTTCCGCTTTGGCGGCATTGAACGCCTGTACGGCCGCCGTGCGCTGAACGCCTTCCGTCAATCCCATGTGGCCATCGTCGGGCTTGGCGGTGTCGGCTCCTGGGCCGCCGAGGCGCTGGTGCGTTCTGGCATCGGCACTCTGACCCTGATCGATATGGACGACATCTGCGTCTCCAACACCAACCGCCAGCTGCATGCGCTGGAAGGCCAGTACGGGCGCACCAAAACTGACGCCATGGCCCAGCGGTTGCAGGCGATCAATCCCCACGCGGACATTCGCATTCACTTCGGTTTCCTGACCACCGGGAACGTGGCCGATCTGATCACCGCAGACATGACCGGCGTGGTCGATGCCATCGACAGCGTGAAGGCCAAGGCCGCCCTGATCGCCCACTGCCAGCGACGCAAGATTCCGATTGTCTGTGCCGGTGGTGCCGGTGGCCAGATGGACCCCAGCCAGATCCGCGTGGGCGATCTCAGCAAAACCACCCAGGATCCTTTATTGGCCAAGGTTCGTAACATGCTGCGTCGTGACTACGGTTTCTCCCGCAACCCCAAGCGGCGTTTCGGCATCGAGGCCGTATACTCGCTGGAACAGCTGACGTATCCTGCCAGTGACGGCGAGGTCTGCCTCCAGAAACCGGTCACGGAAGGACCGGTTCGCCTGGATTGCGCATCCGGGTTTGGCGCAGCCAGTCCGGTGACCGCCAGTTTCGGTTTCTTTGCGGCCGCCCGGGTGCTCAACCGTATTGCCCGACGTGCCACTCTCTAACTCAATGGATCTGACACCAACATGCCCCTGAGCACTGTCCTGCTACTTGCCAGCATTGGCGTCCTGTCGCTGTTCTGTCAGTGGCTGGCATGGCGGGTCAAAATGCCTGCCATCCTGTTTCTGCTGGCAGGCGGTATCGCCGCCGGCCCGCTGTTCGGTTTCCTGGCCCCGGAGGCGGTGTTCGGGGATCTGCTGTTCCCGCTGATTTCCCTGTCGGTCGCCATTATCCTGTTTGAGGGCAGCCTGACCCTGCGCTACGAAGAAATCCTCGGCCACGGCAAGATGGTCCGCAACCTGATTCCGGTGGGATCGGTGGTCACCTGCCTGATCGGCACACTGGCGGCCCGCTGGATGCTGGGCGTATCCTGGGAGGTAGCCCTGCTGTTCGGTGCCATTTCCATTGTGACCGG
>JAEPMM010000422.1 GCA_017643965.1 Marinobacter sp. | reverse complement strand
GCTATTTTCGGCATCGGCGGTGGCACGCTGACGGTGCCGTACCTGAGCTGGTGTAATGTCAGGATGCAGCAGGCGGTGGGTACTTCGGCAGCCTGCGGGCTGCCTATTGCGGCCGCCGGAGCCCTGGGCAATATGGCGACCGGGTGGGGTAACGAA
The DNA here is from genome assembly GCA_017643965.1 of Marinobacter sp. Lineage (GTDB taxonomy): Bacteria > Pseudomonadota > Gammaproteobacteria > Pseudomonadales > Oleiphilaceae > Marinobacter. The sequence goes on along the minus strand of JAEPMM010000422.1, from coordinate 2,758 downwards.
CACCTGCCGGAGCTGAGCGTCGGGTTCATCTATTTGCCGGCGCTGCTGGGAATTATCCTGACCAGCGTATGGTTTGCCAGGGTGGGCGCCAATCTGGCGCACCGGCTGAACGCCCGTCTTCTGAAACGAATTTTTGCCATCATGCTGATCCTGATCGGCATCCGCTTTCTTCTGAGCTGAGAGGTTACTGATGCTGCAGCATCCGCAGATTGATCCCGTGGCCATTTCCCTGGGGCCGCTGAAAATTCACTGGTACGGCCTGACCTACCTGGTAGGCTTCGTCGCCGGCTGGTGGCTGGGCCGGTTGCGGGCTCGCAAACCCTGGTCACCGCTGAACGAGGACCAGGTGGGTGATCTGCTGTTCTACATCGCCCTGGGCGTCATCCTTGGCGGCCGTTTTGGCTATGTGGTGTTCTACAACTTCGACGCCTTTATCGCTGATCCCTTGTGGCTGCTGCGGGTCTGGGAAGGCGGGATGTCGTTCCATGGCGGACTGCTGGGGGTGATGCTTGCCATGTGGTGGTATGGCCGCAAGGTGGGCAGTGGGTTCTGGCGCATGGCGGATTTTGTCGCCCCGCTGGTGCCTGTTGGCCTTGGTGCCGGCCGTATTGGCAACTTTATTAATGGCGAACTCTGGGGCAAGCCGACCGACGTGCCCTGGGGTATGGTCTTCCCACAGGCGCCGGATGCCCTGGCACGCCACCCATCCCAGCTCTACCAGTTTGCGCTGGAAGGTGTGCTGTTCTTTATCATTCTGTGGTGGTTTTCCGCCAAACCCCGTCCACGGATGGCGGTATCCGGCCTGTTTCTGGTGTGCTACGGCGTATTCCGCTTCCTGGTCGAATTCGTGCGTCAGCCTGACCCACAGCTGGGCTACCTGGCCTTCGACTGGCTCACCATGGGCCAGGTTCTGTCGTTCCCGATGATCCTGGCCGGTGCCGGCCTGATGTTGTTTGCTTACCGCAGAGGTGTCGAATGAAAGCCTACCTTGACCTGATGAAAGACGTGGTGGATAACGGTCTCGACCGGGGTGACCGTACCGGTGTCGGCACCCGCTCCGTCTTTGGTCGCCAGATCCGCTTCGATCTGCAGGACGGTTTCCCGCTGGTGACCACCAAGAAAGTTCATCTGCGCAGCATCATTCAGGAACTGCTGTGGTTCCTGCAGGGCTCCACCGACAACACCTGGCTGAAAGAGCGCAACGTCTCCATCTGGAATGAATGGGCGCTGGACAACGGCGATCTCGGCCCCATCTACGGCAAGCAGTGGCGCAGCTGGCACTGCCCGGACGGCAGCACCGTTGATCAGATCAGTGAACTGATCGAGCAGATCCGCCACAAGCCCAACTCCCGCCGGCTGATTGTCTCCGCCTGGAATCCGGCGGAACTTCCGGACGAATCCATCGGCCCCCAGGACAATGTTCGCCAGGGCCGCATGGCGCTGGCCCCGTGCCACTGCCTGTTCCAGTTCTACGTGGCCGACGGCAAGCTTTCCTGCCAGCTCTACCAGCGCAGCGCCGACCTGTTCCTCGGCGTGCCGTTCAACATCGCCTCCTATGCCCTGCTGACCCACATGATCGCCCAACAATGCGACCTGGGCGTCGGCGAGTTCGTGCATACCTTCGGTGACTGCCACCTGTATCAGAATCACCTGACCGATGAAATTGTTTTTGAGCAGTTGAAGCGGGCGCCGCGGGCGTTGCCAAAGCTGGTGATCAAGCGGAAACCGGAATCGATCTTCGAGTACGAACTGGATGATTTCGAGTTCGAGGGCTATGACCCTTATCCGGGTATCAAGGCACCCATTGCGATTTAAGCTCTGCAGCCTGACTCCGATGTTTGCTCGCAAGACTTCCCCACACCCTTGCAGCCCCCAAGTTCAAGAGGAAAAGTAATGCGCAAGGCACTTATCGTCGCTATGTCTCGTAACCGAGTTATCGGTCGCAACAATCAGCTACCCTGGTATCTGCCGGGCGATCTGCGCTACTTCAAGCAGGCCACCATGGGTAAGCCCATCATCATGGGACGGAAAACCTGGGATTCCATAGGCCGGCCGTTACCGGGACGGATGAACGTGGTTATTTCACGGAATCCGCAATGGGAAGCGCCCGTGGGTACCATCGCGGCAGGGTCACTGCAGGAAGCGTTGGTTAAAGCCGAGGCACAGGCTGAAATCGAGGGTGGGGACGAAGTGATGAGTATCGGAGGCGGGCAGATCTATGCCGAAGCCTTGCCGATGGTGGATCGGATCTACATCACCCAGGTGCATGCGGACGTCGAAGGGGATGCATTCTTTCCGGAAGTGAACTGGGATGGCTGGGAAGAAATCGGACGGGAGGATTTCTCCGCGTCCGATAACAACCCATACGACTACAGTTTCGTGGTCTATCAGCGCTTGGCGTCAGCCTGACGGGGCGGGCGCTTACCGGCGGGTTTGCCGCCTTTGCCCGGGGGCTTGCCCTTCGGGCCGGGGCCGCCACGACCTTTCGGGCCTTTCTTGAAACCGGGCTTGTAGCCCGGCTTGCCACCGGGGCGGCCACCGCCGCCACCCTTGCGATCACGGTGCGGGGCTGACGCCGACACCACCGGGATAGCTTCCGGCTGTTCCAGCGGCATGGAGCCGGGTTGCATGGCTTCCATCCAGCACGCCAGCGCGCCGGCAACCATCGCCATGTCCATTTCGTTGCGTTCAGCAATCTCGTCCAGCAGCGCCATCGATTTGGCCAGCTTGCGGTCCTCGGCAAAGCCCAGCAGCTGTT
>JAEPMM010000179.1 GCA_017643965.1 Marinobacter sp. | reverse complement strand
GAGCTTGTCGGCAGGTGTCCGCTGTGAGCGCGACACCATCGTCTGCCAGATAGGCCAGCACCTGCTCCAGCGCCTGTTGACACAAAATCTCCGGCGCCGCGACACCGCCGCTCATGACCCGGTTTTTCCGATTCTGACAGCCTCCGACAGGGAATAGGTCCACACTTCTGTCAGTGGTTTTTCATCCAACAGCAACTGGCCACGAAATACCGGGTTATCACCAGTGCCCGTTCGCACCAGTATCGACAGGCGCCAGTTTTTGTCTGCCTCCACGTACTCAACAAAGTGCTCGATAATTTCGGCATCGTCACTGTTGCTGTCCTTGCTGACGCTGCTGGTTACGGCAGCATCCGGCCTCAGTGTATCCAGGGGCCCGTGGGCGAAATCCACAATGATCCGGTAGGCGTTCTCAACGGCCCCACCACCGGTGCGGTTACCATCGCCCACAAAGGTTTTTACCACCCGCCCGGTGTTCTGGCCGGCCACAGCCGGCCCACCAAAACTGAGGGTGTAGGCTATCTTGTGCGGTCACCTACGGTCGTGCTTCCTCCCGGCTTCCAGAATGCAACGATGTTGTCGTTGGTTTCGGAGTCGGTGGGTATCTCAACCAGAACCACCTCGCCTTCCGCCCACCCGTTGCGCGGCGCGACCCAGGCGATGGGGCGCTGATCGTAACGAGCCTCGGCATCCTCAAAGTCGCTGAACGTGGTATCCCGCTGAATGAGCCCGAAGCCTCCCAGGCGTTCAACCTGCAAATAGCTGAGGATAAGGCGGGACGGATTGACCAGAGGGCGCCACAACCACTCGTCTGCGCCCTGGTCGTGTATCAGCAGGCCATCGGAATCATGAACCTGGGGCCGCCATTCTCCGGCAGGCCGCCAGGTATTTTCGCCGTAATAGAACATGGACGTGAGCGGTGCCAGGCCCGGCTGCTCTACCGCCTCACGGAAAAACAGCTCGGCAGTGACATCGCCGCGGGTGATTGATCCCGGGTGGATATCAAACTGGTAGGCGCCAGCAACGCTGGGGCCATTCAACAGCCCATACACCCGCATACGCTTGCTTCCGCCTCCGGGTCGCTCCAGCCAGAATTCCACAAACGACGGCACCTCCTCCCCGGAGGGCAGACCCGTATCCAGTGCGATTCCCCTGGCGGAAAGCCCGAACCGATGGTCAGCACCGACACCACGGAAATAACTGGCTCCGGCAAAGACCAGAAACTGGTTCTGCTCGGATTCTCCGGCGAGGGGAAACGTCAGCTTGAACCCTGCATGGCCAAGATCCGCAGGCACACGCTTTGCCATCTCGGTGGTGGGGTAGTTGTAAGACGCCTTGTTGAACGGCACTGGCTGAACGCCGTTGTCGTCAATCTGATGGATTTGCACAGTGTGGGTATAAACGTTGCCGGGAGGGACCATCATTACCTGAAAAAGTGACCCACCTCCACGCCAGAGACTGTCCTCCGGGTTGAACCGGATCGACTGATAGTCCGGATAATCCAGATCTCGCAGAAATTCCGGCGCTTCAGGTGGCGGTGCGTAATCGCCAGCAGCCAGTGCCTTCGCCTTTTCCACGACCCGAGAGAATTCGAACGCCTGAGCCGGTATGGCTGATAACAGGCACAGCAGTAGCAGCAACGGAAGTAATCTTGAGCCCGACTCCATGGCGTTCTGCTCCCATTAATGATCCCCTGATCACTAATGTAGCGTCTGCAGCCAACGGATTCTCAAGTGACAACTTGGTAAGGCTTGGCCGGTGAAAGGCTGGGCACCCTGGTTGGGTCAGATGCCCATGGATAGCGAAAAGCGCACGTCCGGGTGATCCGGCATGGTCATCGCCGTGGTGGAGGCCCGGATCATCCGCCCCACGCTGACGTTGGCGGTGAAGGCCCTGCCCTGCATCTTCAGCGACACCTGTCCCGCGCTGGCGATGCCGTGGCGGTCCGCCTGGACGGCCGAATACGGAACCCAGCCCTGCAGCAAAGAAACGTTCAGGCTCGACAGCACACCGTCCGTGAAAGGCATGTGCCAGAGCGGGCTGACGGTATCAAAGCGAAGCCAGCCACCACGGACCGCCGCCACCGACTGACCATTGAACCCGGTGAGCATGGAAGGGCCGGCTACGGTCAGGTATTCCGATACCGGCAAATCTTCATTGGCAAACTGATACCGGCCATTGACCCGCCACTTCCATTGGTACAATGCCTGCTCGACAGACGCTGACATGGCCACTTTATAGAACTGCCCGGCGTCCGAGGTGTTGTGATCCAGTGGGTAATCGGTTGAGGAGCGTTCACGGCCGCTGAGCGCGTGGATGCGGGTGCTGGCAAACAGACCGCCGGGCAGTTCGTGGCCACCCCTGGCTTCAAGCCCCAGTGAGGACAACTCGTAACGGGATTCAGACACCCGCTCGTCTTCCTCGAATGACACATGATTACGCCCGCGGTGCCTGACAAGACCATCAAAATCCATGCCGAACTGTGAAAACAGTGAGCGGCTGGCACCGAAGCCCAGCACACGGGATTCTCCCCCGGCGGAATAGCGATGCGAACCGCTGCTGACCGCATGGTCATAACGGGAACTGCCCGCCTCAACCTGTAACTGACTGGAACCGGCCGGAAACTGGTAGCGGATGGAGGCGGCACTGGAATCGGTATCATCCTTGTAGGACCGGGAATCCCGGTAATTGAAACCGATCGCATCCCTCTGACCGATCAGGCTGTCTGCCGCCAGGCCCAAGGCCCCATCACGGCCGTCGCTGCTCATGTCCGTTTTTCCGGAGAATTTCAATCGTGATCGCAGCCAGTGCTCCCGCTCCTCCCGGTAGGCCTCCACACCAACCCCGAACGGGTCGGTGTCAGGCTGCCAACCATTACGCGACCAGGTGCCACCCTCTGCGGCCTGGAGGGGCTGACTGACTGCGCACCACAACAGTGCGATCAACAGGTGAAATTTCAATATACAGAGTCCTGCCATAGAACGGCGGCTACAGCTCTAACGAAATGCCGGCGAGTCTGAATTATTTTTCATGGGGGAATGTATGGCATCAGAGCGCAGAAATCCATCGGCTGTTGCCAAAATTTACAAACAGAATATGACGTAAATACAGTTAGTTACAATGTTATTTAAAAGTTTTTTCTATGCAAATCAATCGCCAACACAGAAATCTGCAGAGTTCCCTGTTTTACCAATCTCTACATTTCCGTACCCGAGCCTCCATTTAGACCAACAACTTGGTTACACTTGGCACACTTCGTGACTGACCTTGCACATCAGGCCGAGCATCGCAGCAGACATAAGGACCAACGTTATGATCAAGAAGTGCCTCTTTCCGGTTGCCGGTTACGGAACCCGCTTCCTGCCGGCAACCAAGGCAATGCCCAAGGAGATTCTGCCGGTGGTGAACAAACCGCTGGTTCAGTACGGCGTGGAAGAAGCAGCTGACGCGGGAATACACGAGTTCGGGTTTGTCACAGGGCGCGGCAAGCGGGCCATCGAAGATCATTTCGACATCAGTTACGAATTGGAGCATCAGATCGCCGGCTCCGGAAAAGAGGGACTGCTGACGTCCATCCGCGAACTGATCGACAACAATTCGTTTGCGTTCACCCGACAGAATGAAATGAAAGGCCTCGGTCATGCCATTCTTACCGGCCGGAATCTGGTCGGCGACAATCCCTTCGCCGTGGTACTGGCGGATGACTTCTGTGTTGAGGACGGCACCGGGGAAGGTGTGCTCACCCAGATGGTCAAGCTCTACAACCAGTTCCGCTGCTCCATCGTGGCCATCGAAGAGGTGCCCTCGGATGAAACCCACAAGTACGGGGTTATCGCCGGCGAATCGATGAAAGATGGTCTTTACCGCATCACCGACATGGTCGAAAAACCGGCGCCAGAAGACGCTCCCAGCAATCTGGCGATCATCGGCCGCTACATACTGACACCGGATATTTTCGACATCATCGAGCGCACGCCGCCGGGCAAGAACGGCGAAGTCCAGATCACCGATGCCCTGCTTGAGCAGGCCAAGAACGGCTGTGTGCTGGCGTATAAATTCAAGGGGCGCCGGTTCGATTGCGGAAGCATCGACGGCTTCGTGGAAGCCACCAATTACGTGTACGAGAACATCTACAAGAAAGGCAAGTAAGGCACGGGCCGGTTTACCGGCCCAGAATCTGCAGGATCATGCGCCGGTTTTCAGTGGACGCTTTGCGGAACCGGCGCAGCAATTCGCCCTCCTCTTCCGAGATCTGAACGCGGTTCAACTCCTTTTCCAGCTCCGCCAGGGCCACGCCCAGGTCGTCGCTGTTACTGAATGCCAGGCCGGGTAGCTGCAACTGACCGGTGTCACTGGCCGCATCCAGATCCAGAAAATATTCAAGCGGCGTATCGGTGCGGATACACAGATCGAGCAGCTCGGTGACACCGGGATAGCTGCGCTGTTTCACCTCAGCCGCTTCCCAGCTCACTACGCGCGGCTCATCGACGCCGCACATTCGCGCCACATCTTCCCGGGACAAATGCCCGCTCTCGCGAATCTGCCGCAGGCGTCGATGAAAGGATTGCAGGTACCGCATAGCGCTTTGCCTCAGCCTGGTCAGCACAGATTGGCCCGAGGAGACCCGTCCGGGTGTGCCGCAATGTAGCTATGAAAGTGAATCAATCTGGAAATGTAACGTACATATAGCTTTATACACAATCTGCCTATACTGAATCCATCGGCAACGGACAAATACGCTATGGCTGCCCGACTACTTGATACACATTCTGCCTGGCATCTGGTGCTGGATGCAGTCAACCGCACCAATGTGACACTCTCATTGCCGGATGATGACGCGCCATCACTGGAGCTCAATGGCAGCCACTGGCGGCTATTGAGACCAGCAACCGAAGGTGCAAGCAACCTGCTGAAGATTTTTCTGCCCCTGTGCCGACCGTTGGCGGCTGCTTCGGGTTGCCGTGTGGTCGGCCAACTGGGCCAAAGTCTGGACGGTCGCATTGCCACCGTCACTGGGGCATCCCGTTTCATCAACGGTGAGGATGGCATCACCCATCTCCACCGCATCCGCGCAGTATCCGACGCCGTGATTGTGGGCGCGGGCACGGCCACAACCGATAATCCACGCCTGACCGTCCGGAAAACATCCGGGGCCAACCCGGTGCGCGTGGTGATCGACCGTCAGCGCCGCGTTCCGCAGGACCACCACCTGTTCACTGACGGTGAAGCGGCCACCCTGAGGCTGACCGCTGGCGATTACCGCCCCCCGGCGTCGCCGGCCGCTGCGGCCCGTATGCTTGAACAATCCGGTCCTGTTGAGGTGCCCTGCCTTGGCGACGCCCAGGCCGACATACCCGCGGCGCCAGCGATCATACTGCGGGTGCTGTCCGATTTCGGTCTGAGGAAGGTGTTCGTCGAGGGCGGCGGGGTGACCGTATCGGCTTTCCTCAATGCCGGTCTGCTGGACCGCCTGCATGTGATGGTCGCCCCGATGATCATCGGCAGTGGCCGGCCGGCCTTCTCACTGCCGGAGATCGATCTGTTATCCGATGCCCTTCGCCCGCGAGCGCAACTGGTCAACCTGGGCTCCGACATGTTGTTCGATCTGGATTTCAGCGAGCAGTTGCCGCCGAACTGAAGGTGAACATCGCGCCCGGCAAGCTGGACAGTAGCACCAGCAGGCCATAACCAATACTCAGCGCAACGCCCTGCTCCGCGGGCAAGCCCGCCAGGGGCCAGAGAACGGCTGCAGCGCCCTCCCGGACCCCCCAACCGGCCACGGTAACCGGGATAACCATACTCAGCAGCAGACCGCTGCACAGGGCGAGCAGGATCAACAGCGAGTCGTCCTCGACCAGATAGCCCGCGCCAAAGGCAAGAACCACGAACACCGCAAGATAACTTCCCACCACCAGCAATGATGACGCAAGTTGAATCAGCCATACTGGCCAGCGCAGCAGCGCTGCGCGGATATCTCCCGCGAGTTGACGTCCGTAGCGTAACAGGCGAGTGCGGAAAATCACCGCGGCCGCCGCTAGCATGGCGAGGAATAGCGCCAGAACAAACAGCAGGCGGAAAGCATCGATTGCTCCGGACCCCGGCAGGGTGGCGCCCGGGCGGCCGTTAATGCCCCCTCCGACAGCGAACGCAACCGCCATCAGCAGAGCCGCCAGGGCAACCAACACCACCTGCCCCGACAACCGTTCGATGACCACCGCATGAACAGATGCAAGGCGGGAGGCCGCGTCGAGACTGTGCCGCCACGCGCGATTCACATCCCCCAGCACACCGCCCGGCAAGACCTGATTCAGAAAGGTGGCGAGATAGTATTCCTTAACCGCCACGACCAGCGGCAGCTGGAGACTCAGGCATCGGGCGGTGAAACGCCAGCGCCATGCCGATACGCACACCTGCACCACGGTAAGCGCCAGCGCCGGTACCACAACCCAGAGCTGGAACCGTTCCAGCTCTGCCATCAGGTCAGGCACATCCAGCCACCAGAGCAACCCCAGCAGCAACAGCGCCGTCGCAGCCCAACGCCACAGCGGGCCAGACCGAGGGACCTGTTCAGCCACCGCTTGCCCCCGGCGGGAAGGCCAACAGGTCCTGGTGGCCGACGTGGACGGCGAGCTCACCCCTTTCGACCAGTTGCCGCCGATCATTCAGCCATCCCCCGATACGCTCCGCCATCGCCGGCGCCTGTTCGGTCGCCGCAGCGCACCAACCGTCCATCAGGGCGAGCTGAAGTTCCGCGTCTGCCCCCTTCAGTTGCCATGGGCTGCGGCCGGTTAACACCCGATAACCGCGAGCCTCCAGCAGTTG
>JAEPMM010000371.1 GCA_017643965.1 Marinobacter sp. | reverse complement strand
GTTTACCCGGGATGATGGGCAGCCGAACCCTTTATGTCCACTTTGCAGGCTGAGCCAGCCGTCCGGTCGGCGCGTATAAAAAACAGCGAAGCGAACAGGGAAACGGGATCCATGAAACACCTTAAAAGCCTTCTGATGATGCCGGCAGTGGTTGCCAGCCTTGTGGGCGCGCCTGTGGCGCAAGCCGAGAGCTGCCCGGCGTTTCTCGATCATGAAATGCGCAAGCTGCACTCCTCCGACACCGTTAATCTCTGCGACCTGGCGGCCGGCAAGCCGATGCTGGTGGTCAACACCGCTAGCCGGTGTGGTTTTACCGGGCAGTTCGAGGGGCTCGAGGCACTACACAAGCGATATCAGGATGATGGGCTGGTGGTGGTGGGTTTTGCCAGCGACGATTTCCGTCAGGAGGCTGACAGCGAGGAAGAAGCTGCCAATGTGTGCTTCGTGAATTTCGGAGTCACTTTCACGATGATTGCGCCGGGTGCGGTCACCGGCGCCGACGCCAACCCGGTGTTCAGTGCCATCAACGCCCAGAGCCAGCCGCCACGCTGGAACTTCACCAAGTATCTGCTGGACCGGGAGGGCAAGGTGGTGGCCTCTTTCCCTAGCCAGGTGCGCCCGCAGGATACCCGGCTGACCTCCGCGATCGAAGAGTTGCTGTAGCCATCAGGCCTGGTTCAGGATATCCAGGGCGTGACGGCGTTTTTGCGGGTCGTGGATGTCAACGGTAAACATCAGTTCGTCCACCTCCACAGCGCTCAGTAACCGGTCCAGTTGCTGCGTCGCCGACGCCGGGCCACCGAAAATCTGCAACGCCAGAAAGTCCCGCACACTGGCTTCCTCTCCGGCATTCCACAAGCCAGCCATGGTGTCCACCGGCGGCTTCATCCACAGCGGTTGGCCACGGAACAGCGCCAGAATGCGCTGGTAGCTGGTGGTCGCCAGCCATTGGGCTTCCTCGTCGGTATCGGCGACAACGGCCGGAACGGCCAGCATGGCGTAGGGCTCCTGCAGTTGTTCCGAGGGCTGGAAATGATCGCGGTACACCTTCAATGCCTCACGATACAGCCGCGGTGCAAAGTGACCGGCGAAGGCGTAGGGCAGGCCCCGCATGGCTGCCAGTTGCGCGCTGTAGAGGCTGGAGCCGAGGAGCCAGATCGGCACCTGGGTGCCGGCACCGGGAATGGCCTTGACTGGCTGCCCGGGCTGCAGCGGCCCCAGCAGGGATTGCAGGCGGGCGACGTCGTCGGGGAATTGCTCGGCTCCGAGCCCGTCACGCCGCAACGCCCGGCTGGTGATCGGGTCGGTGCCGGGTGCACGCCCGAGCCCGAGGTCGATGCGCCCGGGGTAGAGGCTTTCCAGGGTGCCGAACTGTTCGGCAATGACCAGTGGCGGATGATTCGGCAGCATCACCCCGCCGGAACCGACCCGCAGCCGTTCGGTTTTGCCCGCAATGTGGCCGATCAACACCGAGGTGGCCGAGCTGCTGATACCCTCCATGTTGTGATGTTCGGCCAGCCAGAAGCGGTTGAAACCCAGCTTTTCGGCATGCTGGGCGTAGGCCACGCTGTTGGCTAGCGTGGTGCCTACGGAATCGCCTTCCCGGACGGAGGCCAGTTCCAGCAGGGAAAAGGGCGGGCGTTGCGACATGGTGTGCTCCGGTGGCATCGAACCTGTGGTTTACAGGTCGATGACGATGGGTGGATTCAGTGGTTTGAAAGCGCCGGTACAGGTACTCGCATTCACGTAAAGACACTGGCCGATCTGTTGCTGACCGAAGCCCTCGTGAATGTGCCCGAAAATATGGAGCCTGAGGTTGAGGCTTTCAACCGTGTCGGCAAGATCGTCACAGCCGACACTCAGAAAACCGTTGCCGGCCGGAACAGTATCGAGGATGCCGGCGGGCGGGCCATGGGTAATCAGCACATCGGTGTCGCGGGGAATGCGTGACCAGCGCTCGGCCATCGCCGGTCCGCGGTCCAGATTGAACGCCCAGTTGAAGAACAGCGGGGTCCACGGGCTGCCCCAGAATTTCAGGCCGGCCAGCTCCAGCCCGGTGTCCTGCAGATAGTAGGCGTGGCGCACCAGCGCCCGGGCGTCCTGAGGTTCATCCTGGAAACACCAGTCGTGATTGCCGGCAATCAGAATCTTGTGGGCGTGGGGTTGTTCTGCAAACCAGTTATCGAGGTCTTCCAGTTCCTCCAGTGTGCCAACGCCGAGGCAATCCCCGGAATGGATCAGGATGTCCCCCTCGGGCACGTCAATCTGTCGATGCATGCTGTGAGTGTCGGATATACAGACCAGCCTCATATCTCGGTATCCGTTTGCCGTGTGGTGGTAGGGCAGGCATTCGCCGCGCTACTAGGATAGCATTGGGTTCCGTCATGTTACCCACGAGTTTACCCGGAATACCATGCGTCTGATCCTCAGCCGGAAAGGCTTTGATTCCTCCGCTGGCGGCTGTCCCAGCCCGGTCCTGCCCGACGGCTCGTTGTGTGTGCTGCCAATCCCCGATCGCCAGTCCCGCATCCGCTACGATCAGGTCCGCCAAGGCCCGCGGCGGCTGGGTAAACTGACCCGCGACCTGACCGCCGGCCGGATTACTGCGGCCGCCGGTGCGCACGTGGATCCGGACCTTCAGGCGGGGGCCTTTCCTCGGGCGGAAGGCTGGCGCCCGGTGCTGGGGCAGACCGGTTCGGCCCAGGGCCATCTGCGCAATCAGGGGGTTACCTGCGGTGATCTGTTCCTGTTCTTCGGCGTGTTCCGGCAGGCGGAGCTGTGGCAGCGTCGCTGGCGCTTTGTGCCAGGGTCTCGCCCGTTCCACAGCCTCTGGGGCTGGCTGCACATCGGCGAGATTCACGGGGTAGACGGGCTGGCGCAGGATGCGCTGCCCTGGGTTCGCTATCATCCCCATTGCCATGGCGAGCCGGATCCGGGCAACACGCTGTATGTGGCATCCGACGGCTTCCGCATGCCCGGAGAACCCGCAGAATCGGCGCCCTTGCCGGGCAGCGGGGTATTCACCCATTGGCATCATGACCGGGTGCTGAGTGATCCGCACGGGCGCCTGCCGACGCAATGGCGGCTGCCGTCGGCCTTTTTTCCCACGGCGGGCCGGCCACCGTTGAGTTACCACACCAAAGCTGAACGCTGGGCACTCAGACCGCCCTATTGCTACCTGCAATGTGCAGCACGCGGCCAGGAGTTTGTTCTGGATCTGGACGCTTACCCCGAGGTGGCCGGGTGGGTCGCGACGCTGCTCAGAACCGGCCGTGGCGACCTGCGCCATCCTTGAATTTTTTTGCGCCCTCAATGGACTCTTCGAACACCACCGGATAGCCGGCAGCGCCCTCCGCAACCAGGGCACCGTGTAAATCCAGATCCCACTGACGCAGGGCCGAGGTCCGGTCTGCCAGCAGGCAACGCTGGGGAAACGCGGCCAGTTCTCTGGCAAGCGCCCGGGCGCTGTCCACTGCGCTGCCGTCATCAACCACCCGGTTGGCCAGACCCATGGCCAGGGCTTCCTCGGCCTGCACCGGTCGCCCGGTCAGGATCATGT
>JAEPMM010000090.1 GCA_017643965.1 Marinobacter sp. | reverse complement strand
GGGCTAGAAGAAGATGCTCAAGCGCTGGCAACCCGCACGGCCGGCGTGGGCCATGCCTGGGCAGCGTCCTCCGTGGATACGCTCACCTTCGAAGGTGGCTTCGGGGCGTCAGGCATTGAACAGATGGCTGAGCTGAGACCGAGAGACCTGGGCGTGGAACTGATGCTCCACTCCCCCTCAGATTTTACTCCGGAGTTCACGGGGCCGGCTGACGGGGAGCTGTGCACCAAACTGAAAGAACGGATTGTCCAAATCCATAATGATCATGAGGAAGAGGATGAGTCCGTGAACCTGGACCTCGGTTGCGACCCGTCCCCGGACGTCCTGGCAGGCCTGAGGCAAAATAAGGGGATGGTCTGTGTTGCGATTCCTGACCCTTTGTTCCAGTTCCGCCACGCCTTAGCCCAGTTGCACTTGGCCATGCATTATCTGGATGTCATAGACATCGCTCTGAAAGATAAGCCCTTGGCCCATTCCGCCATGCTAATCCGCCAGGCGGTCTTTGACCCTGCGCCCACCGGCGAAGCCGGAGACCTTGCAAATTATCGGAACGCCATCAACCGGGAACAGCTGGATGATATTCTGGAAACGGTCGAAAGAGATCACGCCGTTCGAAATATAAATAAACAGGTTGGCCACCTGAAGAGATTGATGGAGAGCCCAACATTTAATGCTGTGTTTGACGATTACCTGCAAAGCCCGGATATAGCTGCTTGTGAAGCCTTCTTACTGTGCGCGGACAATCTGAACTTACTGCAGCAACTTCCTGGGGTGCTTAAGGCTCAGGGGGTAGCTGACGATCAAGGCATACCCAGCGCTCTTGCAAGATGGTTGTCTGATGAATCAAGGTTAGCCAAGTGGTCGCCGGGCATCGTCGCAGAGGCAGGAGCGAATCACACACAGACATCGCCCTATGAACAACTTCGGTCGCTGGCAGCAGATCAGGCTGAAGTCAATGATCAGCACCTGAATCGCCTCAGCCTCCAGGCTCTGGCATATATTGAGAAACAGTCTCAGTACGCCGGAAAGTCCACTGAAGAACAAGTCGCCGGCGAGGTCAAGGATGCCGGGCGTGTTGGCGCACTGGTCAGCGGGGTGCTGGGGGAGTGGAGTACGTCAGTGCTGAGCGCCTGCAGACGACTGATAGAAAGTGGTAGCGTGGAGGCTATCCAGGTTCAAAGAATCATGCAGGCTGCGTCTGCCAATGCCATCCTGTCCGATTTTAACCTGACGGGTGTGGACCTGATGCGTCGGGGCGACGTAGATGCCACCAAGCATACTATCATTGGTGTGGAGGGAGACGGCATTCGTCGGGGCCTGACCAATTTCGACCGTAGCCAGGGTGGTCTACTCACCCGCGCCAATGATTACCTTTATGCGGATCTTTTGGACCGGTCTGGAGATGTCCGGGGTTCCTCCAGCCCTGCCCGCGCTTCTGATGAGCTGGACGAAGCTATTAAGAAAATCGCTGGCAATACCTGGGTCTATGTGGTGCCTGCCGGACACCCTGAGGTTGAGAAGCTCAGTGTCTTAAGGGTAGATCTGGCCAAACGTGTTGGGGCGGTAGTGGACGGTCCGGCTGTGTCGCGTGGATTGGTGGCGCTGGCGGTGTTTAATGTATTTTTGGAGGGACGGCATTTATATCAAGTTTCTCAGAGTGAGCAATCAAATGCACTGCCTCGAGCGAAAGTGGGTGGAGCTTTTATAGATTTGGTCGCTGCCTCCATGAAGCTTACCGTTGTGGCCCATGAGGCGGCCGGGATTGAGCTGGCTCATTCGTCAAGGCTCTATCGTTTTTCCAGTCGCCCACTCTTTGATATGAAGGCATGGCCGCTAATCGGAAAAAGACTCGCCAAAGCTGGAGCAAGCACACTTGTCAGAGTGGCTGGTCTTGCCAGCTTCGTTGCAGGGGGGGTAGCCGTTGGATTGAGCTACTGGGATATGAGGATCAGCTTGAGCCAGGGCGACCTCGACGCCGCCATCGGGCATGGCATAGCAGTTGCCGGTGGGTTGATCTTCCTCTCTGCACCGTTGATGGCAGGGATGCTGGCAGTTCCGGGCTGGGGATGGGCTATTTTCGGGATGAGCGTGGCTTTGGGAGGGACGCTGTATGCTGGAAGTGTGACAGACGACCTGTTTGAAAGAGTACTGAAGCAGGGGCCATTGGGGGTACATCCGCATGATTCATTGGTGAGTTTGGACGATTCGGACTATTACGCGCAGCTGTTAACACTGCTATCACCCGTCAACGTACACGCACAACGTTATGGGGACGTCGACCCGGATCCGGCGCTGACGAACCCGGACTACCCACCACAACCAGATGATTATGTCATTAAACTGCAACCCCCATTGATTAGCCGGTTGAAAGTTTTACAGGAGTGTCGGCCAGACTTGCCAACTCAGTCTTTCAAGATTGTGGTTCAGGAAGTGGCGTACATGAGGAGCCGTGGCGAGACCTCCAATGTAGCAGTTGGTAGCGTGGAACAGGAAGTTATGTCGACGGTCACTCCGCTCAAGCAAGTTGTTGCGAGGCAGTCTTTACCCCATGAATCCGCTGTGCGGTTTCTGTTGAGACGGGAGCTTCAGGACAGCAGCTACCGCGGCTTTGGATATCAGGAAACTGTCAGCATAATGGTTCGAGTTGGACTGCAAGCCGTGATAGATACAGAGCTAGGTCCTGTGATCTTTCCCACACCCGTCATGGAAAGTTACGAACCCTATAATGATACCCGCCATGGCGGCGCTCCGGAAAAAGCGAGCAGTATATTGAATCCGCACTCCGAGTCATTGGTGCCCTATTGGTCCGTAAAGGAAGTTTCTGTATGACCATACCGATGCAGACACACGAATACACGCCTACCGCCTATCGGTCTGACCAAGCGGTGCAGCTACCCAAAACACGTGCCAAACGGGAGCGTGTCGGGGACGAACTACAGCCGTTTGGCGCCTACGCTTATATTAATCCTTACCATCGAACCGCAGAGGATGTTGATACTGTTCAGCGTTTTGAGCGAGAGGATCCGGAGTTCTATAAGGCCAACTGGTGGTGGGACCACCAGAGGCTTCGCTTTCTTAATGAGAAGCTTGGATTAAAGGCGTTAATACTGATTATTCCATTCATTTGGATACTGACTTTGACAGTGGGAGGCGCGGCTCTGGTCTCGTGGGGAACGTCAGTAATGTCTGATGCTTTAGAGTTTCCTCCTATTGTATTCGTCATATTTGTTATCGCATTGCCTGGTGCCTGGTTTCTGTTTGCACTTTGGGTTGCGGGCCCAACTACCGACTGGCTCATGACCAAAATTTTCGGGACCCTCCTCAAGCCGTTCGAGAAAACTCTGGAAAAAAAGTTGGACGAAACCCTGGAAGACGGCTGCAGCGAGTTCAACCGGGTCACCGGGCAGGTAAAGTTTGCCCTGGGCAAGGGACGTAACTTCGAGGCTCCGTTTGTGGAGTTTGATGCCTATGTAGAGCGGGTAGTGCAGCGGGGCGGTATATTCTACCGGCTGATGTTCGTTCATCGTTACACTCAGAAGCAGTTCAATGACACGTCCCTGAGCAATGTCGAAGCTGAGAAGACCGAGGTTCTCGCGCTTTGGGACATGCTGCAACGCTACATGGACGTCACTCAACCCTTGCCTGATATGCCCCGGCTGGAGCCCTTTCGCCACCTGGATCCGGTAACTGCCGAGCATGATCAGAGGGCAGGTCGCAGCCCTCGTTATTGGCTCGATCTTGACCTGGAAGCCTGGCAGAAAGGTGAAGGTGCGGAGCTATTGAAGAGGCAAAGGCAGTACCCCTGGGGTCGCCGGCAGTGCAGACTCACCCCGAAACTGGGCAAGATCTCCATGGAGGAGTGCCGCGAGAGACGACCGGCGGGTGCCTGGCCAATATGATTGGGGTCTCGGGCGGCCACCCTAGTGGTGGTTGCCTCTGAGCCTCTTGACCCTCTCCTCCAGAGCACCGGCCGTTGCTTTCTCCGCAGGCAACGGCTCGCCGGCAATCAGCTCGATCCGCGACCAGAATCGCTTGGGAACATGCTTCAGTGCCGGTCCGCCACAATGGCTGAAGAAACTCCCCCAAAGCCCGCGCAGCGCCATGGGAACAACAGGCACGGGCCTGCGTTCGAGGATAATCTCAACGCCGCTTTTGAAGATTGCCACTTCGCCATCTGGCGTGAGCCGGCCCTCCGGAAAAATGCAGACCACGTTGCCCGCGTCCAGTTCTTTGTCGATGCGCTCGAAGGCGGCGTCGTAGATCTCCGGTACCTTGGTCTTTGGTCCGATGGGGATGGTTTTCGCGAGCCTGAACAGTGCGCCGAGAATAGGGGTTTTGAAGATCTGGTAGTCCATCACGAAGCGCACAGGCCGGCGTACTGCGCCCGCGATCACCAACGCATCCATGTACGTCACATGATTGCAGACCAGCAGCACCGGGCCTTCCTCGGGAATCCGGTGCAGCCCTTCATGGCGCACCCGGTAGATGGTGTGTGACAGCACCCAAACGATAAACCGCAGGGCGAATTCCGGCACCTGCTGGTACACGAAACCGGCCACCACCAGATTCATGATGGACAGCACCAGGAAGAACTCCGGAATGCTCAGACCGATCACGCCCAGCATCAGAATGCCCATGCCGGCACTGACCACCATGAACAGTGCGTTGAACACGTTCAGTGCCGCGATCACGCGGGCTCGCCTGGGCTCTGGTGTTTCCCGTTGTACAAAGGCGTAAAGCGGAACGATAAACAGCCCACCAAAAAAGCCGATACCCAGCAGATCAATCGCCACCTGTCGGTGCTGGCTGTCGGTGATGATCATCCACCAGTCGGTCGCCACCGGGTTGGCGGGCATATTAAAATACAGATCCAGCCCGAACAGGCTGATGACGAGTGAGCCAATGGGCACAATGCCCAGCTCGATGCGATGGCCGGAAAGTCGCTCACAGGCCACGGAACCGAGGGCGATACCGATGGTGAACACGGCCAGCAGCAGGGTAACGACGGTTTCGTCACCCATCAGATCCGATTGCGCGAAGCTGGGAAACTGGGTGAGGTAGGCGGCACCGAGAAACCAGAACCAGGAAATGGCCATGATGCAGAGCAGCACGGAGTGGTTTTCAGTCGCCAGTCGCATCAGGTTCCAGGTTTCTTTCAAAGGCCGGAAACCGATGGTCATCTGCGGCTGCGTTGTGCCGGTCTCCGGGACTTGTCGTGCGGCCAGATAGCCAATAACGGAGAGGGCAACAACGCCGATGGCGGCGAGTTTTTCCGGCTGGCTGCTGCCCATCATCACGCCCGCGGCCAGCGTGCCCACCAGAATGGCAATGAAAGTGCCCATTTCCACCAGGGCATTACCGCCCACCAGCTCATCGTCCCGCAGTACCTGGGGTAGGATGGCGTATTTCACCGGCCCGAAGAAGGTGGATTGCACGCCCATCAGGAACAACAGCAGCAGGAGCGCTTCGTACCAGCCGTGCCAGAGCCCGACGGCAGCCAGCGCCATGATGGCGATTTCCGCCAGTTTGACCCAGCGAATGACGCGGGATTTCTCGTATTTGTCTGCCAGTTGGCCGGCAATGCCGGAGAACAGAAAAAACGGCAGGATGAACAGGAAGGCGGCAACATTGACCGCCACATCAATCGGCAGCCCCAACAGACCACCTGCAGTGTAGGTGATTAACAGCAGCAGGCTGTTGCGGAACAGGTTGTCGTTGAATGCGCCCGAGAACTGGGTCAGAAAGAACGGCAGAAAGCGTCGTTCTGAAAGCAGCCGGAACTGGCTGTGGTCATCCATGGTTTGGCTCCCCCGGCCATGCGCCCGGCATGACGAAGACACGGCTGGCTTCCCGCCAGACACCCTCTGCTTCGTCCGGCGCCATGATCGCAAACAACCGGGGAATGCCCCTCGAACGCACCACCTCCAGCGCGTCCTCGGTGGGCTGCCGGGCAGGGACATGGTCCTGATGCCAGGGGCCCAGCCAGTGGGGCTTGACCAGAGGCACCCAGTGCTGGGTGCTGTCCGGTCCAGCCAGGCCCGGCTGATCCAGTTCATCGATGTAGAGCCAGCTTCCCCGCGGATGATTGGCCGCAGGGCCGCTTGGGGAACTCAGTTGAATGCCCCGGGGATAGAACAGATAGCCGGGCATGAAGAGTCGTGGCCGAATCGGCGCGCTGATACCGAGGGATGCGAGCAGGTCCCGGGTTTCTGGTCGTTCCGTGAGCTGGCTCTGATGATCCATCATTTTCGCGGATTTCAGATCGAGGCGATCCCGGGCGTTGGGGCCGTACCAGAGTGGGCCGTCCCGATTGGCCCGGGGATAGCCCAAATAGAACTTCACGGCGATCTCATGGTGTTCAATGGCGCCGTCCGCAGGATTGCGCACAATAAAATCCAGCTCCCCCAGCGTTCGGCCGTCTCCTCGGATCGGCTGATTCTGCAGGAGAATCTCCCAGCCGAGCACGTCCTCCATCAGGCAGGCATACAGGCGCTCGAAATACAGCCCCAGCCGTTTTGCCGGCAGCTCGGTGAGCATCGCCGGGCCGCGATCGGGTTCGGCATCCCACGCCCGCAGCCTTGCCTCGGCATCCGCCGGCAGGTAATTTCCCGGATCAAATTCCATGGGATTGCTGATAAGCTGGGGCGCATGGCACATCCACGCCAGATGGCGCACGGCAGGCACGCGGAACGGGATCTCGGCTGAGTTTGTATCAGTGAGCGGCGGTTGCTGGTTCATACGCCGCAGCATAACCCAAACCGACGCGGTGATCAGGCCCTGCCGCCGATGCCGGGCCTTTACTCAGGAGAACCGACATGCAGTATCTTCACACCATGATCCGGGTCAGCAATCTGGAAGCGACCCTGCATTTTTTCTGCGACCTGCTGGGCATGAAGGAAATTAGCCGTAAAAGCAGCGAGAAGGGTCGCTTCACCTTGGTGTTTCTTGCGGCCCCGGAAGACGAGGCGCGGGCCAGGGAAGAGCGGGCGCCGATGATCGAGCTGACCTATAACTGGGACCCCGAGGAGTACACCGGCGGCCGCAATTTCGGGCACCTGGCGTATCGGGTTGACGATATCTATGGCTTGTGTGAACACCTGCAATCCAACGGTATCACCATCAATCGCCCGCCCCGTGACGGACACATGGCGTTCATTCGCACCCCCGATGGCATCTCCATCGAGTTGCTGCAGAAAGGTGAGGCGCTGGCACCGCGGGAGCCCTGGGCCAGTATGGAAAATACCGGCACCTGGTAAAGCCCGGTGCGGGACGGCATGAACTGGCTGCAATGGGAAAGCCGACGGGTTTAGGCTAAAATTTGTAAATTGCTCAATTCTCAACTGGTTAACCAAGGAAGACCCATGCTTGCAGTGATTCTCTCTGGCGGTTCAGGCACACGTCTCTGGCCGCTCTCCCGGGAGGCTTACCCGAAACAGTTCCTGCCGGTGGTGTCTGACGATTCCCTGCTGGCGGAAACCATCGATCGGGGCCTGGCGCTGGATGGCAGCGCCCGGGTAATGGCCATCACCAATGAGGATCACCGTTTCGTGGTGGCAGCGCAGTTGCATGTCCAGGCGCCGGATCGCTCGGCGGGTATCATTCTGGAGCCTGTTGGCCGCAACACGGCACCGGCCATCGCACTGGCTGCCCTGGCAGCGGCTGAGGAGAACCCGGAAGAACTGTTACTGGTGATGCCGTCGGATCACGTGCTGAAAAATCTCACGGCGTTCCGTGAGGCGGTGGTAAAGGGCGCCGAGGCGGCCCGCGCTGGCAAGCTGGTGACCTTCGGGGTGGTGCCGTCGGCACCCCATACCGGTTACGGATACATCAAGGCCGGGGCCCGGCACAGTGGCTACCAGGATGTGGCCGCCTTCGTGGAAAAGCCCGACGAGGCGACCGCTGAGCGCTATCTGGCCGAGGGCGATTACTTCTGGAACAGCGGTATGTTCCTGTTCCGGGCCGATCGTTACCTGCAGGAACTGGAAGCCCACAACCCGGCCATGCTCAATGCGTGCCGTGAGGCCTGGGAACAGAAAACTGCCGATCTCGATTTTACCCGCGTTGGCAAGGCCGCCTTCGAGAGCTGCCCGGACGACTCCATCGATTATGCCGTGATGGAAAAAACCCGGGATGCGGTGGTGGTGCCGCTGGATGCTGGCTGGTCTGATGTTGGCTCCTGGTCTGCCCTCTGGGAAATCCAGCCTCAGGACGAGAACGGCAACGTCTGCCGTGGCGACGTGATTACCGAGGACGTATCCGGCTCCTACATCCACTCGGAGGGCCGCTTGATCGCCGCCCTCGGCGTCAGCGATCACGTTATTGTCGAAACCGACGACGTGGTTCTGGTGGCTGATCGCAGCCGGGTGCAGGACGTCAAGAAGCTGGTTGCCCAGGTCAAAGCCCAGGGCCGTCTGGAGCACCGCTTTCATAAGAAAGTCCACCGCCCCTGGGGCACCTACGAGGGCATTGCCATGGGCGAGCGTTTTCAGGTGAAACGCATTACCGTGAACCCCGGTGCCTCCCTGTCTTTGCAGAAACACCATCACCGGGCCGAGCACTGGGTGGTGGTCAAGGGCACGGCCACGGTGAATCGGGGAGAGGAAACCCTGCTGCTGACCGAAGACCAGTCAACCTATATCCCTCTGGGTGTGACTCACCGCCTGACCAACCCCGGTGTCATTCCCCTGGAGCTGATCGAAGTGCAAACCGGCAGCTATCTGGGCGAAGACGACATTGTTCGTTTTGAGGACACGTACAACCGCGTTTAATAAAAGTCGTCCGGCTCAGGATGGGCCGGCCTCATGCATAAGGAGATGCTGAATGGATGACTGGCAGGGATGCCTGAGCCCCCTTTGTCAAACCGCCTTGCAACGCGCCCGTGACAACGTTGCCCACCGTGGTGGTTTCGCGATCACCGCTGAAGACTTCCTGTTGGCACTGGTTGAAGACGAGCCCACGGTTTCCGGCTTCCTCAAAGCCCGGGGTGTCGATCTCGACGAGCTGGTGCGTACCATCCAGTGCGAACAACCCATCGTGACCGAGGTTGGCGGTGAGGGCCTGCTGTCGTCCCAGTTGCTGTACTGGTATGCCTGCGCGCGGGAACTCTCCGATGCCCCGTGGCTGGACTGGCCGGTGCTGATGCGGGCGCTGACTTCGTCTGCCGAGCGTTTGCAGGAGAAAGCCTATGTGTCAGTGCTGGACATGGTCGGCGCATGGCCACTGTCTGGTTGGAGCGGCCACAGCGAGAGCGCACCGGATGACGACCGGGTTCCGGTGGTGGTCAGCGACCTGAACTGGCTGGCTCTGGCTGAAGAGGTGGCGGTTACCATGGCGGCATCGCCCGCGGCACTGATCTGGTTGCGGGGTGACCGTGGCACGGGAAAGACCTCGTGGCTGCAGGCGTTGTTGCCCTGCCTGGAGGCTGGCTATGTCGAGATTGATCTGCGCCGCGAAACGGAACTGATCGCCGACGACCATCCCGCGGTTCCGGGTAGCCACGTACCCCGCAGGGACTGGCCGGCGTTGATTCTGGATAATGTTTCGCCGGGGGAGGTGCTGACGCTGGCCCGGCGCTGGGACAGCCTCGCGGCCCAGTTAATCCAGTCCTGGCGGGGACCGGTGTTGTTGCTGGGGCCGGGAACCAGCCGGGGCGCGGATGCCGTGGCGGAACTGGAACAATGGTTGGGCCGTTCGATGGACCTGTTTGATATGCCGGCCTGCGGCTACCTGCAGAAAAAAGCGATTCTGACCGCCCATCAGCCCGTCATCGAGAGACAATGGAATGTTCGCTTGTCCGATGGCGTGATCGCCTATGCCGCGGGTTGCCACAGCCAGTCCGTGGGGTCTCCCGGCGGCATGCTGCGGTG
>JAEPMM010000472.1 GCA_017643965.1 Marinobacter sp. | reverse complement strand
GTGATTCACATCCGGGGGCAGTACGGTGACATTATGGCGGCGGGCATCCTGCACCAGTTGGGAAGGCGAGTAGAACCCCATGGGCTGACTGTTGAGCAGGGCGCAGTAGAACGCCGCCGGGTAATGACGCTTGATCCAGGCGGATACGTACACCAGCAGGGCAAAGCTGGCGGCGTGGGATTCCGGGAAGCCATAGCCGCCAAAGCCACAGATCTGTAGATACAGGCGCTCGGCAAAGTCGGCGTCGTGGCCACGTTCGAGCATACCGCTGATGAGTTTGTTGCGGAACGGGGTCAGGTCACCGTGGGATTTCCAGGCCGCCATGGCCCGGCGCAGCTGGTCGGCTTCCCCGGCAGAAAAGCCGGCCGCCACCATGGCCAGTTTGATCACCTGTTCCTGGAAGATGGGCACGCCCAGGGTGCGTTCGAGCACTTTCCGCACTTCGTCGTTGGGGTAATCCACCGCTTCCAGGCCGTGTTTGCGGCGCAGATACGGGTGCACCATGTCACCCTGGATCGGCCCGGGGCGAACAATGGCCACTTCGATCACCAGGTCGTAATAGGTCTCCGGTTTCAGGCGCGGCAGCATGTTGATCTGGGCGCGGGATTCCACCTGGAATACGCCGATGCTGTCGCCTTGTTGCAGCATGGCGTAGGTGGCCGGATCTTCTGCGGGGATGTCCTGCATGGAAAAGGGTTGGCCCTTTTCCTCACTGATCAGTTCCAGCGCCTTGCGAATGGCGGAGAGCATGCCCAATGCCAGCACGTCCACTTTCATCAGCCCCAGGCTTTCCAGATCGTCCTTGTCCCACTGGATAACGGTGCGGCCTTCCATGGCGGCGTTTTCCACCGGCACCAGTTCCGCCAGTGGCCCGGCACTGATCACGAAGCCGCCAACGTGCTGGGACAGGTGGCGGGGAAAGCCCAGCAGGGTGTTGACCAGGGTGAAAAAGCGGTCGGCTATCTGCGGGTTGCGGGTCAGGCGTTTGTCGAGGATCTGCTGGCGCCAGTCGGTGGCCTTGTCGCGCCAGTCCACGCCATTGAGCAGTTGTTCCACCAGCGCGGAATCGAACCCCAGGGCCTTGCCCACATCGCGGATGGCGCTGCGGGGGCGGTAGCGGATGACGGTGGCGGCCAGTGCCGCCCGCTCGCGGCTGTAGCGGCGGTAAATGTACTGAATGACCTCTTCACGGCGCTCGTGCTCGAAGTCCACGTCGATGTCCGGCGGCTCGTTGCGGTCCTTGGAGATGAAGCGCTCGAACAGCAGATCCACTTTGGTGGGGTTGACCTCGGTGATGCCCAGGCAGTAACACACCGCGGAATTGGCGGCGGAGCCGCGGCCCTGACACAGAATGCCCTGGCTGCGGGCAAAGGCGACAATGTCCTGAATGGTGAGGAAGTAATGCTCGTACTTCATCTCGGAAATCAGTGCCAGCTCCTTGCGGATCAGCGCCTGCACCGTCAGTGGTGTGCCACCGGGAAAGCGCCGGCGTTCGCCTTCCCGGGTCAGGCGGTGCAGGTAGCTGGCGGGAGATTCGCTATCCGGAACCAGATCGGGCGGGTACTCATAACGCAGGCTGCCGGGCTCGAAAACACATTGCTCGGCGATGGCCAGGCTTTCTTTCAGCCAGGCCTCGGGAAACAGCCGCTGCAATACCGCCGGGGGGCGCAGGTAGCGCTCGCCGTTCTGGAACAGGTAGCGGCCGGCCTGTTCCAGCGAGGTATTGTGACGCAGGGCGGTGAGTACATCCTGTAACGGCTGGCGTTCGCGGCTGTGCATGTGCACCTGCCCGGTGGCGGTGATCGGGCAGCGCAGGTCCGAGGACAGCTGGCGTATCCGGCTCAGGTGGTGGTTTTCACCGGATTCCAGGGTGCGGCTGGCGCCCAGCCACAGGCGATCGCCAAACAGCCAGTGCAGCCACTCGCCGCTGGACAGTGCTTCGTCGTAGCTGGCGTTGGCCGGCAGGGGGGGCAGCCACAGGCACCGGCAGTCCTCAAGAGGGTGGGTTTCCAGATCCTTACAGAATAACTGGT
>JAEPMM010000142.1 GCA_017643965.1 Marinobacter sp. | reverse complement strand
CAGCGCCATTCTCCTGCTGGTGATCGGCAACGCCATGGCACTGATATCAGACGTATTCATCAAGCTGCTGGAACCGGGCGCGCCGATCTTCCAGTTTGCCTTCCTGCGCTGCGTGATCACCCTGCTGCTGTTGCTGCCACTGGCCGGACAACTTAACCGCAAGGCTCTGTTCGCCGGCGTCAAAATCCACACCCTGCGGGCCCACATTCATCTGGCCGGCATCCTGTGCATGGTGGTGGCGCTGGGCAACCTGCCGCTGGCCACCGCCAACGCCATTTTCTATGCCGCGCCGATTCTGGTGATGGTGCTGTCCGTTTTCATCTTCCGGGAAAAACTGACACCCCTGAGCGTGTTCGCCGTGTTCAGCGGCTTCAGCGGCATCGTGGTGATCCTGCGACCGATGGAATTCAACTGGGCCGCGGTTGCGGCCCTGGCGTCAGCCTTTGCACTGGCCATCAACGCGGTCATGGTACGGCGGCTGCCCCCGCAGCAATCCACTGTCCACAAACTGTTTCTGAACTACCTGCTGATCCTGCCGGCCGCCGGCGCGCTGGCATGGTGGGAAGGCGCCAGCTGGGACAGCACCATACTGATCAGCGCTCTGGGGTCAGCACTGTTTATCCTGGGGTACAACATCACCGTACTGCTGGCCTACCGCCAGGTAGATGCCAACCAGGTGACCAGCGCCGAATACACCGGGCTGATCTGGGCCGTTGGCATCGGCTGGATCTGGTTCGGCGAAGTGCCCGACCTGTACTTCCTCGTCGGTAGCATCATGATCGTGGTGCCCCTGATCATGATCGGACTGAAGCACCGGCGCAGAGCGCCGGCCAGGGGCTTCAACCCCGCCACTCAGCGGCGGGAAGCCTCGATCAGCACCTGAGTATCACGGATGATCCGCGCAACGCGGTGCTCATTGGAAATGCGGCCATCGTAACCTTTGTAGGTGTGGTGGTAACCGGAACGATACTTCTGGTGGTGGCCGCGCCGATACTCCCCCGGATAACCCCGGCGGTCATCGTACCGGTAGCGATCCTTGTAACTGTGCTTCTTCTTGTGGTGTCGCTTCTCGTGCTTGCTCCAGTGCTTGTCACGGCGGTGATCGCGGTATCCGCGATCGTAGCCGTGATCCCGATGCCGGGAAAACAGGAACTTCTTCTGGTGCCCTGGCGGAACCATCTTGCCCCGCTCGATGTGCTTCTGGATCCCGGGCGGGTGACCGTGCCCTCGCCAGGAATCCGCCATGGTCGGTGACGTGGCCATCAACAAGCCAAGGATACAGCTGCCTATCAGAAATCGTTTCATGAGGATTCTCCCGATTCATTCCACTCTCAGGCGTCGCGACGTCCAGTTTGGTGGCGTGCCTGAGTTCAGAATACGGATCGGACGGCGGATGTCAGGGGTTCAGGCCGGGCTTTGCATATCCTTTACGTAACACCCTGATGGCTTTACAGTCCGGCGCCCTCAGATGTCGTTTTTCCCGATAGATTGCAGACAAGATTCAATGGCGAAGGTGTGAGAGCAGTGGTCGCCCAGCCTTCTGAGCGAATCCGCGAGGCGAAAGAGGTACTCGGAATTGGGCCCGCTCGGGCCGACGGCTCGGGCAATCTGGCGTGCGATATCAACGTCCGCTGCTGCACCGAGAAAAGCCTCGTTGTCCTCGGTGGCGATGTAGACGAGGCCGTCACTTTGACTGCCGTCATCGAACGTCAACCGGACGCTCAATCTCAGATACCCGTTTTTCTCACGATGGTCCAGATGCTCAAACACGGCGGGAGAAACCCGATAGGCCATGCCCTTGCAGACAGCACCGGATTTCTGGATCAGTGTGACGACTCGGCCCGGCGCCTCGGGCGTACCGCGATGGTCGTGTGAGCCCTGCCAGAACCGCCGGACCCAGCCATCAATCGACGCCGGGCGCTGCTCCAGAAAGGGGAAATCCACCTTGTAGATCAGCGAGCCATACCCGAACAACCAGATCGACTCCACGCCCTCAAAATTATGACGACGACGGTTCAGTTCAATGGTATTGGCAGCCATAGCGGCCTCCTGGTGGGATTGGGCAAACCGGTGGTGACTCTATTACTCTATCTAGGTCGCGGCCATAAAACCCGCAATACCGGTCAGCACAATTTCAGCGGCCATGGCCGACAGAATCAACCCGCTGATCTTGGACAGGATATTCAGGCCGGTTTTGCCGAGCACTTTCTCCAGATACCCCGACAACCGCAACAGAATCGCCAGAATCAGCAGCCCGGACACCAGACCGAGCAGCCCTCCAGCCACTTCCGGCACCGCCTTGAGTTCGGCCCCGTAGACCAGAATCGCACCGATGGTGGCCGGACCGATCATCACCGGGATCGCCAGCGGCACCACGGCGATATCATCCCGATCCTCTTCCGGCAGACCGGTGGCATGGTTGCGGGTACCATTGGTGACCAGGCTGATGGCGGTCAGAAACAGCAGGCTGCCGGCACCGATGCGGAACGAGTTCAGGGTGATGCCAATGGCGCCGAACAACAGCGGGCCGGCAAAGAACAGCACCAGCCCCAGAATCAGGGCAGACACCGTGGAGCGGCGAATAATCGAGTTCTTCTCCGACACCGGCAAGCCCCGGGTCAGAGCCAGGAACATGGTCACCACAAAGAACGGCGCCAGCAGGAACAGGAAGCGAATGGTACTGCTGATGTAGGTACTGAAAAACACGTCAATCATTCGGAACATCCGGCCAGAGATCAAAGCGGTACAGCATAGCGGCAGCGGTGCCCGAACGCCGTAAGGGACTGAACGTATCCGGGGCTAGCCGGTGGACAGGCTGTGGGCCTCCACCGGCGACACATAACTGAACCGTTTGCGGTACTGCTCCATGGTACAGCCCACGGTGCGCTTGAACAGCCGCCGGAACGAACTGGCGTCTTCATAGCCCACGCTCCAGATAATCCGCGCGGTCTGTTCACGGCTGGATTCCAGCAAGTGCTTGGCCGCCTCGATCCGCAAATGCTGCAGATAGCCGAGGGGCGTTTCCCCGGTGGCGTCCTTGAAGCGCCGCTTGAAAGTGCGGGGACCCAGCCCGGCCACGGCGGCCACATCGTCGATGGTCAGCGCCTCGGCGTAGTGCTGTTCAAGCCAGCCCTGCGCCTTGCGAATGGCCCCATCCTGATGGGCTTTCTGGCTGTAGAACGCCATGTAGGGTGTTTGCTCCGTACGCCGGCCGTCCAACACCAGCAGCTTGCTGCACGCCAGCGCCACGGCCGGGGAGGCGAACCGCTCCACCAGATAACTGCACAAATCCACGAACGCGGTGGCGCCACCGGCACAGATCACCTGACCGTTGTCCACCACCAGATGCTCCTCCTCCAGACGCAGGTGCGGATAGCGACGGCGGAACAGCGGTGCGGCGCGCCAGTGGGTGGTCGCGACCTGATCGTCCAGCAAGCCGGCCTCCGCCAGCACAAAGCTGCCAGTGCAGACACTGGCCAGCACCGCGCCCCGCTCCAGCGCGCTCCGCAGCCAGCCGTGCAGGGGCCTCGACGGCGCCAGGGTTTGCTCAAGCCGGTCCTCACCTACGGCGGCCTCAACCGAGGACCCCACTACAATCAGATCCGCATGCAAACTCTCCCGCTTGGCCGTGGGCGTGACCACCGCACCGCTGTACCCACGCACCGGCTGATCATCCACCGTGACCACCTGGCAATTGAACAGAGGCTCGCTGCGCCCCGCGGGACTGCGGCCGCAATAATTGGCCACGGTGAAAAAGTCCATCACGCCGTGCACACCGGAGGCATGGCAGTCGGGTAACGCAACGATCGCGATGGTAAACATGGCAATGGCTCTTTTCGCACTTTATATGTCAAATATGACACTCCTGCTGGCCGCCGGCAAGTCCTAATCTGAACCTGTCATCACCAATGCAGGAAGAAGGACTTTCACCATGACCTCACAACTGAACGCCCATTTCGAGAATTTTCAGCGCCCACCAGCACGCCAACCCACCCGCCATGTCGGGCTTTCAGCCACCCGGCTGGCACTGCAGCTGTATGCCCGGGTGTCGCCGGAGAAGGCGGGCCGGCTGGTGCATCACATGTCTCTCAAGCCGTCCCGTCTGCCCATGCCGTCGCGCTACGAATACCTGCTGGACTGCGCCGACAGCCACACCCAGCTTCATCACGGCAGCAACACCATCCCGATGTATTCCTGGGGCCAGGGACCGGTGGTGCTGGGCATGCACGGCTGGGCCGGCGCCGGCATACAATATGGCGCCTGGGTGAGCCCGCTGGTGGAGTCCGGCTATCGCGTGGTGCTGTTCGATGCCCCGGCCCACGGTCGCGCCCAAGGCGACAGCACCAACCTGTTCGATATGGCAGAGGTGATCCTGAAAGTAGCCGCCAGTGTGGGGCAGGTTCACGGCATTCTGGCCCACTCCATGGGCTGTATCGCTGTGGCCCGGGCCATCGCTGACGGCCTGCAGCCGAACTATCTGGCCATGCTGGCACCCCCGGTCAGCCTGAGCGCGGTGATGCGCGGTCTCGGCCGGCAACTGGGACTGAGCCCGCAGGTGCTCGGCGTGCACTTGCGACTGATGGAGGAGCGTTTCGGCCACTCGGTCTGGGAGCAGCTGGACCTGGAAGCCCTGTCACCGTCACTCACCCAGCGCGGGCTGATCGTGATCGATGACGACGACAATTCCATTTCGCCGCAGGAGAGTGAACGCATCTACCACAACTGGGAAAACGCCACCCTCTTGCGCACCCAGGGCCTGGGCCATCATCGCCTGCTGTGGAGCCCCATGGTTATGGAGACCGTATTGCGGGATCTGGGCCGACCGGAGGGCATCCTGTAAGGGGGCTATCGGGACGGCGCGACAAACACCCAGTTGGTGCCGACATCGTCGCATACGATGATGTCGGCATTGATCACCTCACACAGGGACAGATCCTGTGGCAGGTTGTCGTGATAGCGGGCTTTGACTGCGAGGGTTTTTTTGTCCTGTTTGAGCAGGGAGAAGGTCTGTTCCATACGCCGGGCAAAGTCGACACCCGCGTCTTCGGTGGTGTGAAAGGCATGATGAAAAGCGGTGAAGCTCATGGTGTTGGCACCAAGGCCGATCTCCACCATCTTCGGTATGTAGCGATCGTACGCGTCTGACAAATAGCGCCGCACCGCTTCCTCGTCACTGCGGTTACCGGCAAACGGGGTAAGGCCGAGACGATTGTCCGGCCCCAGCACACCCGTTGCCAGGTTACTGTTGGGCTGATTCATCGCCAGTTCAAAACGGCGCTGCGGGCAGTTAATGCGCTGGCCCTCCAGCCGGCAGCCGCTCAGTTGGCGGGCCGGATCGGGTCGTTCTGCCGGTTCCGCAGCGGCTGGTTCTGCTTGCACGGGCGCCGGCGTCGTCGACGTGCCGTTGACCTCCGGCACGTCAAGGCCAAGACGAGCAGCAGGACGACGCAGCAGCAGCGCCTGCACCGCCGGGTCGTTGCGTTTGAAATCGGTGGGCGAAGGCAGCCCCGCTCCCTGCCCTTCACTGACCACTTTGCAGTACAGCGCCTCAAGTTCGGTTTTGGCGCTGTCCAGGCAGGCAGACCCGGTTGCGCCCACGGCTGTGGCGCAGAGCCCGAGCACCAGCAGAGCCAGGCCTCTAGTTGCCATCACGCTCATCATCACGCTGACCCAGTGCCACCCGCGCCATCAGGTCTTCCACCCGACGAATGGTTTCAGCGTCACCCTTCTTGCCGGTGAGTACCACCTGGGATCCGATGGTGGCCACGTACATCAGCAGAGACAGGTCACGGATGCGCTGGGGATTGCTGCTGAGCCGTTCATAGAGCTCACAGTTCTGACTGATCCGCGCCTCATCCACTTCGGTGACCAGGTCCGCAGCGTAGTCGTTTCGGCGGGCAAAATCCCGCACCGCCAGTTCCACCTGCAGGCGCCGGATGTTGCGGGAGGCATCGGTCAGCAGCAACTCCAGAATCTGCCGCAGCTCGGTTTCCACATCCCCGCCTTTGGGCTTCCAATACTGCAGTTCGTGAAGGCGGCGGTCCCGCCAGCGATCGAGAAAGCTGACCACCAGATCCTCATGATCCTTGAAATGCCAGTAGAAACTGCCGCGGGTAACGCCAAGCTTCTTGGCCAGCGTCAGTACCCGCAGGTGGCCGAATCCGCCCGCGGCAATCTCCCCGGCCGCAGCATCCAGCCAGTCGTCGCGGGTCAGTTGCGCTTTTTCCGGCGTCTTGCGGCGCGAGCGTTTCGGCGGTTTGGCGTCCGTCATATTGGATTCTGGTCCTGCTGCTGGCGATTGGGTGTGAATTCTACATCAACGGCGGCCACAAGTTTGAAAGCGTTGACCCCGCCTGAAACATACATTAGTGTATGGACAAACAATACACCAGTGTATGGATAATTCAATACAGCGTCTGTGCACAATCCGGATTCAACCCGATGTCAATAACAGGGAGCTGCCCTATGAGTACTGCCCATTACGATGTGACCGGCAACATCGCCGTCATTCGCCTCGACAATCCACCGGTCAACGGCCTCGGCTTCGATCTGCGCCGGGGTATTGTCGACGGCATCCGCAAGGCGGAAGCCGATGATGCGGTAAAGGCCGTGGTGCTGATCGGTTCCGACCGTGCCTTCTCCGGCGGCGCCGACATCAGCGAGTTCGGCAGCGCCAAAGCCACCGCCGAGCCCAACCTGAACACCGTGATCAACTACGTGGAAAGCAGCCGCAAGCCGGTGATCGCGGCCATCAGCGGTGCCTGCATGGGTGGTGGCCTGGAACTGGCCCTGGGTTGCCATTACCGCATTGCCAGGCCGGATGCCCAGATTGCCCTGCCGGAAGTAAAACTCGGCCTGCTGCCCGGTGCCGGCGGTACCCAGCGCCTGCCGCGGGTGATCGGTGCCGAGCACGCGGTGAACATGATCGTCTCCGGCAGCGTGGTGCCGGCAAAACAGTTCAAAGGCAGCGCGCTGTTTGACGAGATCGTTGACGGCGAGCTGCTGGACGCCGCCATCGCCTACGCCACCAAGGTTGTCAGCGAGAACCTGCCGCTGAAGAAAGTGCGTGACCTGAAAGCCAAGCACCCGAATCCGGAAGGCTTTTTCATGTTTATCCAGAACACCGTCGGCGCCATGACCAAGAACTACCCGGCCCCCCTGAAGTGTGTTGAAGCCGTGAAGGCGGCGGTGACCCTGCCGTTCGACAAGGGCATGGAGGTGGAGCGCGAAGCGTTCGTCAACCTGATGCAGACGCCGGAATCCCGGGCCCTGCGCCACGCGTTCTTCTCTGAGCGCCTGACCAGCAAGATTGCCGATGTCCCCTCAGACACCCCGGTTCGCGATATCAAGAGCGTGGGCGTGATCGGTGGCGGCACCATGGGCACCGGCATCAGCATCAACTTCCTCAACGCCGGCATCCCGGTAACCCTGGTGGAAATGAAGCAGGAAGGTCTGGAGCGTGGCGTCGCCGCCATCCAGAAAGTCTATGAAAGCCAGGTCAAGAAAGGCCGTATGAGCGAGGACAAAGCCAAAGCCAAAATCGCGCTGCTCAAGCCCTCCCTCACCTATGACGATCTGAGCGACGTCGACCTGGTGATTGAAGCCGTGTTCGAGGAAATGGGCGTGAAGCAGTCCGTGTTCGAGAAGCTGGACCAAGTATGCAAGCAAGGCGCCATCCTCGCCTCCAACACCTCCACCCTGGATCGCAACAAGATCGCCAGCTTCACCAAGCGCCCGCAAGACGTTATCGGCCTGCACTTTTTCAGCCCGGCCAACATCATGAAGCTGCTGGAAGTGGTGCGTGGTGAAAAGACTGCCAAGGACGTACTGGCCACCGCCATGAAGCTGGCCAAGGCGATCAAGAAGACCGATGTGGTGTCTGGCGTGTGCGACGGCTTTATCGGCAACCGCATGATCAACCAGTACCAGCGCGAAGCCCTGCTGATGCTGGAAGAAGGCGCCAGCGTGCAGCAGATTGACAAAGCCATCGAGAAATTCGGCTTTGCCATGGGGCCGCT
>JAEPMM010000014.1 GCA_017643965.1 Marinobacter sp. | reverse complement strand
CCCGAAATGGCCCGCCCTTTTTTATGCACTTCAGCTACACTCCGGGTATACCTTTTTCCCGGAGCCTCCGATGCTCACGTTGTACCCAGACATCAAGCCCAATGCCCAGCACCGAATTGCGGTGGATCCACCGCATGAATTATACGTTGAAGAAAGCGGTAATCCCGAGGGCATGCCGGTGCTGGTGGTGCATGGCGGTCCTGGCGGCGGGTGTGAGGATTATCACCGGCGCTTCTTCGATGCAGAGCGCTACCGCATCATTCTGATGGATCAGCGCGGAGCCGGACGATCAACCCCCCTCGCCGAACTGGAAGGCAACAGCACCGACCGGCTGGTATCGGACATGGAAGCGGTGCGCACCTTTCTGGGTATCGATCGCTGGCTGCTGTTCGGGGGCAGTTGGGGTTCCACGCTCAGCCTGGTTTATGCCCAGACGTTTCCCGAGCGGGTTCTTGGCCTGGTGTTGCGGGGAATCTTTCTGTGCCGGCCGAGAGACATACACTGGTTCTACCAGGAGGGTGCCAGCCGGATTTTCCCGGATTACTGGGAGGATTTCCTCGCGCCCATTCCCGAGGACGAACGCGGCGATCTGGTATCCGCTTACTACAGACGGTTGACCAGCAGCAACGAGCTGGAACAGATTCAGGCGGCCAAGGCCTGGTCAATCTGGGAGGGACGTTGTGCCACCCTGCATCCGAATCCGCGCGTGGTTGAGCATTTCGGCCATCCCCACGTTGCCATCGCATTGGCGCGGATCGAGTGCCACTATTTCATGCATCAGACGTTCCTTGAGCCTGACCAGATCGTGCGTGACGCCAGCAAGCTCGCCGGTATTCCCGGCGTCATAGTGCATGGCCGCTATGACATGGTGTGCCCGCTGGATAACGCCCTCGCGCTGACGGCAGCCTGGCCCGGAGCCGACCTGAGAATTATCCGTGACGCGGGCCATTCGGCCTCGGAGCCGGCCATTATTGATGCCCTCATCCGTGGCGTGGATGAAGTGGCCGCTGACGTGAATGGGAGTTTAGCCTGAATTGCCCCTTCGGGGGTTGCGGTCCTGTAACCCCATGGATACACTCTTGCCACTTGTTAATGGTCCTTCCACAGGGAGTTAGATGAAAGGGCTTATTCAGCGCGTATCCAGTGCCAGTGTTTCCGTAGACGGGCAGATCATTGCTGACATACCTCAGGGGCTTTTGCTGCTGCTGGGTGTGGAGCGTGGTGACGGCCCTGAACAGGTGGAGGCGCTGGCCAGAAAAATCGTCAATTACCGCGTTTTCTCCGATGACCAGGGACGGATGAATCGAAGCCTGCTGGATATCAGTGGCGCACTTCTTGTGGTTCCCCAGTTTACCCTTGCGGCGGATACCGGCTCCGGTACCCGCCCCGGCTTTTCTTCAGCGGCACCCCCCGAGCTTGCCGAGACTCTGTTTCTCCAGTTTCTGGAGGCGGCCGGCAGCCTCGTGCCCGGCGCTCGTATCGAGCGTGGGCGTTTCGGAGCAGACATGAAAGTGGCGTTGGTTAATGACGGGCCAGTCACTTTCATGCTGCAGGTGGGAGGCAGTTCCTGAAATGCATCTCATTTCGCACCATAATTGCGCGCGGCCCATAGGGGTGAACCTGAATGGTGCAGCCAGAGTGCGAAATGAGGCGGGTTATACCTCCGGTTTTCAGAGGTGATATTTTTAACTGGCTGATAATAAGGATTACTTAATATTCTGGCCTCGGATTTGAACGGTGGGCGGGATATAAAATTAAGTCCAAACAAGAATATCGACGTCGCAATTACGCACCAAAAAAGCTAAAAAGCGATCGTTAAAAATTTGCAAAAAGACAGTGATTGTATTAAAACAGGTTCATCACGCAGCGCTTTAACTTGCATGGCTAAGTTGTTGAGCTGTAACGGACCGGAGTTTTCCCGGCCCAAACAAAACCAAAAAAATGTTAGCCGCGTGTCATCAAACTGACACAGAGGCTGCACAAAATAAGGCTCTGACCAGCCTGCCTGGTGAAAGTCTCAAGAACGGGATTTGAACCCGTCGCTAAAACCTGAGTTAACTCAATAAAGGAAGACGCAACATGAAAAAAACGCTCATCGCATCTGCAGTTGCAGCCGCAACTTTCTCTGGCGCAGCGCTGGCGCAGTCCACGATGTCTGCTTCTGAACTGGCTGCGAAAATGGATTCCATGCCGACTGTGTACGGTAACATCCAGTACGCAATTGCCCATGACAACTTCGATGGTGGTCCTTCAACGATCAACCACTTTGACAACGGCTCCACTTTGGGTGTGAAGCACGACCATGAAATT
Source organism: Marinobacter sp. (assembly GCA_017643965.1). Taxonomy (GTDB): domain Bacteria; phylum Pseudomonadota; class Gammaproteobacteria; order Pseudomonadales; family Oleiphilaceae; genus Marinobacter. Next base: position 16,712 of record JAEPMM010000014.1, on the reverse strand, counting down.
GCTCCGGGAATCACCGGCTTCTTCAAGCTTGAGCTAGAAGGTCTGAACGCCGATGACAAAAACGGCGATGACAATGGTATCAACGATGGCGATTTTGCAGGCCTGACCGAGCTCGACGAAGCCTACATCGGTATCAAGGGCGACAGTTTTGGCCAGATCTGGGTAGGTTCTGACGACTCCACCTACGAGCGTGCGGTTACCGAAATTGTTGAATTTTACGAAGTCGCTTCTTTGAATCAAGGCGTTGACTACACCACAGGTGAGGGCGACCTGATTCAATACATGTCTCCGTCCTTTGGCGGTCTGAGCATCTGGGGTGCGGTTCAGTTCAACGGTGACGACGACACGAAAGGCGGTTCAGAAAAGTCTTACCCATATCAGTTGGCTGCAGTATATGAGGTTGATGCTCTGGAACTCGCAGTCGCCATGGATTCCAATGACGTCAGCGACGGCAACAACGAAAACACCTATGGTCTGCGTGCTAGCTACAACCTGGACAATCTGCGTTTGACTGGTGAATTCCACACCCGCAAGGATGCAAGCGACACATTCGGCGTAATGGGTATCTACACTCTCGGCGCCAATCAGTTTGCGCTGTCTTACGAAATGACCCAGTACGACGAACAGGCCTCTGAATTTGCAGATCTGGATGCTGACACCATCACTCTGCAGGCCCTGCACAACGTATCCGACCACATGTACGTCTACTTCGAAGGCTACCTGGGCGGCGGTGACGACGTGTATGAATACACCGATTCACTGGGTGCCACTGCCGTCACCGACGAGCGTTCCATCGCTTCTGTTGGTGCTGTTTACTACTTCTGATCCGCTAACCAGCTAATCAGAGAGTAAACCGAGAAAGCCGGCGACCTTCGGGTCGCCGGCTTTTTTATGTATGCTGCAAAAATATCCGATCTGAACCGGGAGGGCTCTTGTGGCCGAAGAACTGGAAATCAAACTCAGCCTGTCCGAGGCGCATCAGCGTCTGGCCCAGACCTGGTTGCTGGCGCAGCCCGTTGCTTCTGAAGGGGGCTGCAAGACCCTGGTCAATCGTTATTACGACACCCCGGATGGAGATCTGAACCGGCAAAAAATGGCGTTGCGGGTCCGGCAGGCCGGGGACCGCTACATTCAGACCCTGAAAACCCAGGGTGAATTCGTGGGCGGCGCCCATCGTCGAAATGAGTGGGAATGGCCGCTGATGGGCACGGAGCTGAACCTTGGGCTGTTGTCAGACACGCCCGTGGGGCAGGGCATCAATCTTGCCGCGCTGACACCGGTATTTGAAACCAATTTCCAGCGCCAGGTGGTGATGATTGAGGAAGGTGGCACGGCGATCGAGGTGGCAGTGGATGCCGGCCACATCATCGCGGGCGACAACAAGCGTCCACTGCATGAAATCGAGTTTGAACTGAAAGCCGGCGATGCCTCACAGCTGGTGAGCTGGGCAAGGGCGTTGGCGGCTCACGTGCCGGTGTTCCTGAATCTGGTGAGCAAGGCCGAGCAGGGCTATTTCCTCGCAGGCTTGCACGAACCTGCGGCACTGCGGGAAGAGGGCGCCACCGGTCTCTCGGTGACGGCATTTCTCCATGGTCTGAGCGCGGCCTGGCTCACGGGTGAGGCGCTGGCAGTGGCGCCCGATGCTCTGGCAGCAATCGGTCAGCTGGCGGCGCAGCGCGGCGCCAGCGAGCTGTTCAGCCGGGTGTCTGAGGGCCTGCTGGCCAGCGAGCCCGTGCCCGAAATGGCCGATCGGGGGGCGCTTGGTCAGCTTCAACTTGCACTGGCAACGGCGACGGTTTAGGGGGCCGCACCCTCGGCCTGCTGCGCCTCGGCAGTTTTCCATTTTTCAAGAAAAGCCCGGTAGCGGATCAGGGCTTCGTCCACCACTTCAACCGTCGGCGTTTCCTGGGACTTGACCAGCACGATCAGGCCCTTGCCCTTGATCTCCTCGTTGGTGCTCGGATGGCACACCACCTCCCCATCGTTATCGATGTAGGCCAGCGCTGTGCCGATGCCATGGCGAATCAGGGCGCTGACAATGTCTGCCCAGTCCAGATCATCCAGTTTCAGGTCGTAGCGATGGGGGTGGTCGTTCTGATAATTGAACATGTCCTCCAGAACTTTCTCCGAGCCGGGTGCGACCACGGCACGCACCATGATCTCCGGGTACGTTCGGACCGGCCGGATAATCGTGCGCACGCCCACGGCTCTGAAACGGTCCCGATTACGGTCGCTCACGCACTCTACCGTCGTGTGATGGCCAAGGTTGGATTCGGTGAGTCGGTGGGCGATGTCGAACGTCAGGCTGTCCGACGTGGGGTCGGATTCGTCGGACGCCAGCACAACAATATGCCGCGCGCTGCCAGCGTGAACGGCCTTCAGGGCATCGGGGTCGCCGCCGGAGCCATGGAAATGAACCAGCCCCACATCGGCCAGTTCCGGTGGCAGTCCGGTTGGAAATTTCCGGGTCAGAATGATGATCGGAACGGATTCGTACCCCGGAACAGCCCGCACCTGCGAGGCGAAACGTGCGAAATACTGTTCCCCGCCGTGTTGGGGGGTGTTGATGATTACAATGTGGTCTTTCATTTTGTATACCCATCGTCCGGTTACGATACGTTCCCGGCGGTAAAACCGGTATTCAATAAAATCACTGACGATCAGTGTCAGCAGGGTGATCGCGCTGATGAACATCACCACGATGGTGCTGATACGGCCTGCCGCGGTTTGTGGCGAGAAATCCCCGTAACCGACGGTGACCAGGGTGGTCATTGTCAGCCATAGTGACTCTAACAGAGTGAGCTCCTCCACCCACCAAAGCATCAGTACCTGGAACACCAGCAGTCCGCCGAGAATGACGAACAGCCGCTTGATTCTCGAGCGGATAATGCCCGACATTGGGAGGTGGGCATACTGATGTTCAGGATTGAGCGGACGACGGTTTCTGAGCATTAAGGGCCTGAGCTGTTCAGTCGGGTAACGGATCGTTATACAGTACGGGAAATATAACAGAGATACAGGGGTTTGCATTATGTCCGAGCCATGGAGCGGTCTTCCGAAAGTGCTTGCCGATGATGTGTCGGCCGGTTGGTCCTCAGTGTTTGAGGGCGGCCCCCACCGCTGGATGACACCGGATGCGGGTCTGGCTGAGACCGATGTGGCCAACGCCATGGCCCGAAGCGTGTTCCTGAAACATACCCTGGAGCGGCATCCGGCGCAGGTTGAGGCGCTGGTGGTCTCGCGCTCTCTGCGCGACGCCACGGAACCGGGCTATCTACAACAACGCTTGCAGGAGTATCTGAGCGACGTTGAAGACGAACACTCGCTGCACAGGGCGTTGCGGCAGTTTCGTCGTGAAAGCCAGTTCCGCATCATCTGGCGCGACCTGCTGCGGTGGGCTGACATGCATGAAACCATCGCCGCCACGAGCGCGTTTGCGGACACCTGTATTCAGGGAGCTCTGGATTGGCTGTATCAGGACACCTGCGAACAATCCGGCACACCGTGGGGAACCGACCCGGCCACCGGGAAGGAGGGGCCTCAGTCCATGGTGGTGCTCGGGATGGGTAAGCTCGGCGGGCGCGAGCTGAACGTGTCCTCCGACATCGACCTCATTTTTGCGTTTCCCGGCAAGGGTGAAACCCGGGGCGGGCGACGTTCTATTGATAATCAGCAGTTTTTCATTCGGCTGGGGCAGCGGCTGATTCAGGCGCTGGATCAGATCACTGCGGACGGCTTCGTGTTTCGTGTGGATATGCGATTGCGACCCTATGGCCAGAGCGGTGCGCTGGCACTCAGTTTTTCCGCATTGGAAACCTACTACCAGGATCAGGGGCGTGACTGGGAGCGCTACGCCATGGTCAAGGCGCGGGTGGTTGCGGGTGATGAGCAGGCAGGACGGGTGTTGATGGACAGCCTGCGTCCTTTTGTCTATCGCAAGTATGTAGATTTCAGTGCGTTCGAGTCCCTGCGCAGCATGAAGGGGATGATCAGCCGGGAAGTGCGGCGGAAAGGCCTTGAGAACAACATCAAGTTGGGAAGCGGTGGTATCCGCGAAATCGAGTTTGTCGTGCAGGCGTTTCAGCTCATCCGCGGGGGGCGTGACCGGGAGTTGCAGCAGCGGGAGCTGTTGAACGTACTCAAGGAACTCGAGGAACTGGAACTGCTGCCATCAGCGGTGGTGAAGGAATTGCGAGAGGCCTATGTGTTTCTTCGCAATCTGGAGCATGCCCTGCAGGGCATGGAAGACAAGCAGACGCAGCTGTTGCCGGAAGACGCGCTCAGTCAGGCACGCGTCGCTCTGATTATGGGGTTCGACAACTGGAGCGACTGCCTGCAGGTACTGGACGCCCATCGGGAGCGGGTCGCCCGCCATTTTTCCGACATTATCGCCACCGAAGAAGACGAGCATGACTCCGCCTCGCTGGATGAGGGCTGGCATGAGCTGTGGCTGTCCGAAATGGAGGAAGACGCCGCCTGCCAATGGCTGGAAGAACATGGGTATGAGGACGCCGGGAGCAGTCTGGGCCTGCTGAACGATTTGCGTGACAGCCGGACGGTTCAGGTGATGCAGACTCAGGGCCGCCAGCGCCTGAACCAGTTCATGCCGGTGCTGCTCCAGGCGCTGACCCAGGTGGATGCACCCTCCGAGACCCTGGGGCGGGTGTTGCAACTGGTGGAGGCCATACTGAGACGAACTGCCTACATGGTGCTGTTGCTGGAGAACCCTGGCGCGCGCACCCAATTGGTCAAGCTGTGCAGTGAAAGTCCCTGGATTGCGAGGCAGCTGGCGGAAACCCCGTTGTTGCTGGATGAGTTGCTGAATGCCGAAAGCCTGTACCATCCGCCTGCCAAAGAAGAGCTGCAGGATGATCTGCGCCAGCAAATGCTGCGCATCCCGTTCGAAGACCTTGAGGAGCAGATGGAGTCCTTGCGGCACTTCAAGAAGGCTCACATTCTGCGAGTGGCGGCCTCGGAGCTGAAAGGCACCCTGCCACTGATGAAGGTGAGTGACTACCTGACCTGGATTGCCGAGGTGGTGCTGGACCACGTGGTGGATGTCGCCTTCGCCAATCTGATCAGTCGCCATGGTTACCCCCGCCGCGCCGATGGCTCGGCCTGTGATACCGATTTCGCCATTATTGGCTATGGCAAACTGGGCGGTATCGAGCTGGGGTACACCTCCGATCTGGATCTGGTGTTCGTGCACAACGCGGATCCGGAGCAGGCTACCGACGGCGACCGGCCTATTGATAACGCCGTGTTCTACACCCGCCTCGGCCAGCGCATTGTGCATATCCTCAGCACCCAGACACCGTCGGGTCAGCTTTATGAAGTGGACATGCGGCTGCGGCCATCGGGCAATTCGGGGCTGCTGGTCAGCACGCTACAGGCCTTCGAGAAATATCAGCGTAATGACGCCTGGACCTGGGAGCACCAGGCGCTGGCCCGTGCCCGGGGGGTTGCCGGTTGCAGCGGTACCCTCGCCGAATTCGAGGCCCTGCGTCATGAGCTGTTGTGTCAGAAGCGGGACCGCGAGGTCTTGCGTGCGGAGGTGGTGAACATGCGTGAAAAAATGCGCACCAGCCTGGGTACGGCGGAGTCCAACCAGGCCAACACCTTCCACATCAAGCATGACCAGGGCGGTATCATCGATATCGAATTCATGGTGCAGTACCTGATGCTGGCCCAGAGCGGTGAGCATCCTGAGCTGACCCAATGGTCCGACAACATCCGGCAGCTGGAAGAGCTGGGGCGCGCGGGGGTGATCGCAGTTGAGGATGCGGAGAAACTGCGGGAAGTCTACATCACTCTGCGCTCGACCATTCACCGCCGGGCCTTGCAAAATCTCAACAGCCAGGTGGAAGGGGATGCTTTTCCCGACGAGCGGGCGTACATCCGCGGCATGTGGGAAAAGGTGATGCTGGCGTAGCGCCGGACATTTACGTTCTGCAGAAAATTCCTGCTAGAATGCCGATTCCCTGAAAAAGCTTGTATGGAGCAGAAATAATGTCGATGGCTGATCGCGATGGCCTGATCTGGTTGGATGGTGAAATGGTTCCCTGGCGCGAAGCCAAAACCCACGTGCTGACCCACACCCTGCACTACGGTCTGGGTTGTTTTGAGGGCGTGCGTGCTTACAGCACCGCCAATGGCCCGGCGATTTTTCGCCTGAAAGAGCACACTGACCGTCTGTTCCGTTCTGCCCATATCCTGAACATGAAAATGCCGTTCACCAAGGAGCAGCTGAACGACGCCCAGTGCGCGGCGGTTCGCGAGAACAACCTGGACGAAGCTTACCTGCGCCCCATGGTGTTCCTCGGCTCCGAAGGTATGGGCCTGCGTGCCGACAACCTGCAGGTGCATGTGATGGTCGCGGCCTGGAGCTGGCCGTCGTACATGTCGCCGGAAGCCAAGGAATTGGGCATTAAGGTGCGTACCTCCTCCTACACCCGCCACCATGTCAACATCACCATGTGTAAGGCAAAGGCCAACGGCAACTACATCAATTCCATGCTGGCCCTGAACGAAGCCATTGCCAGCGGCTGTGAGGAAGCGCTGCTGCTGGATAACGAAGGCTACGTGGCAGAAGGTTCCGGTGAGAACATCTTCATCCTGCGTGATGGTGTGCTGCATACGCCGGAGTTGACCTCCTGCCTCGAGGGTATCACCCGCGCCACCATTCTTGATTTCGCCCGCGAGCTGAACATTCCGGTGAAAGAGCGCCGCATCACCCGTGACGAAGTGTACATCGCGGACGAAGCCTTCTTCACCGGTACCGCCGCCGAGGTGCTGCCGATTCGTGAGCTGGATGGCCGCGTGATTGGTGCCGGCAAGCGGGGCCCGCTGACCGAGAAGCTGCAGGCGATGTATTTTGATGCGGTGAAGGGCAAATCGGCTGAGCACGGCAGCTGGTTGACTCACGTCAAAGGCTGATCCCGCAACGCCCGCGAGCCGCCGTGGACTGTCGCAGCCCGGCGGCTTTGTTATTTCAAACTTCTAGAGACCTGCAGGACGAGCACATGGCAGACGTAATCAAGGTACCGGTATCGTTTGGTGAGGTGTTGGACAAGATCACCATTCTGGAGATCAAATCTGAGCGCATCAAGGATGAAGCCAAGCTTAAAAACGTGCGGCTGGAGCTGGACGAGCTGAGCGCCACCTGGGATGAGGCGGTGAAAGACAAGGCCGCGGAAATCGCGGATCTGCGCAAGCAGCTGAAAGCTGTGAACGAAGAATTATGGGTGATTGAAGACGACATTCGCGACCAGGAAGCGGACCAGGATTTCGGCCCGAAGTTCATCGAGCTGGCCCGTGCGGTTTACGTCACCAACGACAAGCGCGCCGCCATCAAGAAAGAAGTGAACCTGGCGTTGGGTTCCCGCTTTGTGGAAGAGAAGTCCTACCAGGATTACACCACCCGCAAGTAACCGCCTGCACAAAGTTCATCGTAGGTCGGATTAGCGCAGCGTAATCCGACGACCAGCATCAACGCCAATGCCGGGATACGCTACGCTCACCCGACCAGAAGAAACGGCGCCTGATCACCCCGGATCCGGCGCCGTTTCTGCTTTAGCCGCGTTCTGGGCCTCAATCCACCTGTCCAGAATTGCGGTTGCATCCTCCACCGTCACCAGCTCCATAGCCCCCTCGAATTCTGCCTTGGCACCCCAGCGGGCCTGATCCACAGTCTTGCCGGTAAACTGTTGCAGAGCGTCCGGGTAGCGGTTCACGCACCATTCAAGGGAATTGTAGGGGCCCGACCGGTAGGGGTTGCTGGCGGCAAAAATGCCCAGCACATCCGTACCCACCGCGCTGGCGATGTGCGCCGGGCCCGTGTCAGGGGCGACGGCAAGATCTGCGCGTGCAAGCAGGGCAGTGAGCTGTTTCAGGGTATCCTTGCCGCAGATGTTATGGGCTTTCTCTTGCATCGCGCTTTCGATGGCGGCGCAATACTCCGCTTCAAACGGCGCCGGGCTGCCCACCAGGATCACCTTCATGCCGTGCCTGGCCACGGCATGGTCAGCCAACCGCGCATAGCGCTCGGCCGGCCAGTTGCGCAACGGGTGGCTGGCGCACGGGCTGATCACCAGATTACGGCGGTCCTCGGCCAGCTGTGCTTTCGCAAATTCGTGGTCGCTCGCTGACAGGGGGATCGTCCAGCGGGGCGGCGCCGGCGGCAGCCCCAGAGGTTCCAGAAAACTGGCAAGGCAGTCCCGCACGTGCTGATTTGGTGCAGGGGTAATGCGGGTGTTGATAAACAGGCTGTGGAGATCTTTGCTGCGAGCGCGGTCATAGCCGACTTTGACGCGGGCCGGTATCAGCGCCGCCGCCAGATTGGCCCGCAACGCGACCTGCATGTGCAGCAGCGCATCAAAGCGGCGCCCACGCAGTACCTCGCGGAGGGCCGCATAGCCTTTCCGCCCCGCTTTCTTGTCAAAAATAATAAACTCGACCCCCGGAAGGTCGCCAATCAATTTGGCCTCAATCTTGCCTATGATCCAGGTGATCCTGACGTTTGGCAGTTGCTCCTGAAGGCTGAGCACCACCGGGATCACGTGGGTAACGTCGCCGATGGCGGAGAGGCGCAGAATGCAGATGGATTGAATGCTGGAGGTGTCTGGTTGCGTGCCCAAGTTACGGTCCGTTTCGATTCTTTAACCGGCGGATGTAGTGCCGGGGGAGTGTCGTTGGTAAACTGTGCGCCATTCTAGCCTACTGGGCATTTAACGTCTGTACCCGGCGAGCCAAGACTTGCGGGGAGTGAGGGTTGTGAACTTTTGACAGTGATTGCACGCAATCCGCAGGATTCAGAAAACTCCGCATTGTTGGTGGCGCCAGGATACGAGGGTGTTACAGAAGCGTGGTTTCAGCCGGAATTTTGGGACAACAGAGCCAAACCGGTCACGACCGGCGGCCGCGGTGGTGCCTGGTTTATTGACGCGACGCCTCGGAAACTTGTGCTGAGGCACTACCGCCGGGGCGGTTTTGTGGCCCGACTGGTGGAAAAATCCTACTGGTTCTCCGGTTATGAAAGCGCCAGATCTCTGGCCGAATTCCGCTTGTTAACCGAGCTGAAATCTCGCGGATTGCCTGTGCCGGAGCCGGTAGCTGCTCTGGCATGGAAGTACAGGTTGTTCTGGTATCATGCCGCGATTCTGGTGGAGCGGATACCGGGCGCCGTCACGCTGCCGGACAGCAGCGATCTGAGCGAGAAAAGTCTCTGGATACAATTGGGAGGGATGATTCGCCGCTTTCATGACCATGGCCTCAATCACGTTGACTTGAATTGCGATAACATTCTTGTATCCGGTGACGAGATGTACCTCATCGACTTTGACCGCTGTGAGTTGCTGCCAGAGCGGGACAATCGGCCGAATTCCGCGTGGAAACAGAGAAATATCGAGCGGCTTCATCGCTCCGTAAAAAAACGCTGCCAGAAACTATCGCCGGACCTGCAAGAATGCCTCTGGCAGCACATGCTGCAAGCCTATGCTCACAAATCCGACTCCACAGAATGCTAATCAGGCCTGATCGTTACACATGACCACCGTCGAACTTCAGGAAGAGCTGCACTCCAATACCCGTCGAACTCGAATTACCTACCGTGGTGTGGTGAATGGGCAGCCGGCGGCGATCAAATGTTATCGCAAGCCGCTGTTCGGACTGGTTCATTGGCTGCGCGCGCTGTATCGCGGCAAAAAAATCAGGCGTGCAGGAGGCCCAGTCCCTCCGATTGTTTTTTCGGGCTGGCTTTCCTCTGAGCGATGCTTTGGGTATGGGACTGCGTTTCTTGAGGGATATCGGTCCCTTCGCGAGATTTTGATGGAGGAGGCTTCAAGATCGCGACAACTGGAAATTACCAGCTTGCTGGGTCTGACAATGGCCGATGTTCATAAGCGGGGAATTGAGCAACCGGACGGCAATTTGACGAACTTTCTGATGGACGAAGACGGCCGTGTATCCATGGTGGATGAAGACGATATACGGGTTTACCCGGGAATGTTGCCGCTGGGTGTCGCAGTTTCAAACCTCGCGAACGTCGCGGCCAGATTACCGGATGAGGAAATGGTGGATGCATTACTGACAGCCTATTTGAAAGCCGCGTTTGTCAGTAAGGATTCTCAGTGGGATGCCGGTGCATTCCGGGCCAGCGTTAGAGGCTGGCGTGCAACGCTGGATGCCAAGCGAGCCAGCAGGAATATTGCGCCAAGGCAGTTCGACTAAGCCCGTTTGAGCGTTAAGTACGACATCGCCAAGCGTTTTATTGCGCGAATATCCTTGGGGTTTATTGTTAACAGTGTTTTCAGGGTTGAACGGTATTCACTGATAAGACCGGCATCTCGTTGTCTGCGAGCCAGAAGGTTCAGGTAGCGCGAGGCAAGTAACGGATGCTTGGCAATGAAGTCTGCGTGCCGTTGTGCGATTACTGCGTCGCAACTCGCCTGTTTCAGCAAATTATCATTCGTGCTCAGGCGTGGCCCGGTGTGTATAAAGAAGTTCACGAGGGGTGTTTGCAGAGATCCGCACCCGCATCCTTGGCTCAACATTCGGAAAATAAGTTCGCGATCCTCTGACACGGCCAGCGATTCATCAAACCCGTAGAACTGGAGGATCGATGAGGTTCTGAACATCATGCCGGTTGTCCGAGTGTAAGCCGCAGCCTCGTAGGACGATTCCCGTGCTGGGTGGTTCTTGAGGATCATGCACCTCTGGTTCTGTGCCAGAGACTTGCGCCCAGTAGGCACATCCAGAACGCTTAGAGCGGGCCAGGCGAAATCAATGTCACTCTCGTGGGTTTTCATGAAGGTGAGCATGTGCGCGACGTAATCTGGTTCGAGAGTGTCATCGTCATCCAGAAATACGGTATATGCCCCTTTAGCCAACGAGAGACCAGTGTTGCGGGCAGCCGAAGCGCCACGCGGAGAATCGTGCCGATGAATAGGCACATCGGTGCCGAACAGCGCCGTTGTGACGGCCGGCGAACTACCGTCATCGACCACCAGGATTTCAATGTCTTGAAAGGTCTGCGAGATTGCTGATGCGACCGCTTTTTTCAGCATTTCCGGACGATTGTGGGTCGGAATAACAATAGAGACTTGAGGCATGCCGGCTCGATCAATAAGAAGTAAGATGAAGATTGTATCCGATCTTGCCGGTGGATTCAGATAGCGGTCTGTTGTGGACTGTATCGGTGTGGGACAATCGCTCGTTTCTTTGCAAGGGCGGAACGCGGATTCTCAATTGAATGTTAAATGATGCTAGATAGGAAGGTGGTACGTTTGTCTGCGTTTTTCCGGGTTCCAAGTTGGGTTCTGCCTCTTTGGCTGATCTTCAGTTTTTGTTCGATATTCAGCCTGCTGATGTGGCAGCAGTCGACGGGTGCAGGTCTCAATATTTTCGACACGCTGATCAGTTTGCCGACACTGCTGATATTGGCTCCACTGATGATACGCCGAGGCATGATTGGCAGAGGGTTTCTTCTCCCGTCGGCGCCGCTGCTCCTCTATCTCCTGTTCACGCTGGTCTCAATGGCATGGGCAATCGCGCCAGACTACTCCAAAACCTTTCGCGCGGCGGGCCAAGTACTGGCTATCTTTATTCTATTCTCCTATCTCCGGTTTTCGGGTAATACTCCGCTGCTCAAACGTGCGCTGATGTTGGCGTGCATATCGACCGCCGTCATCGGTGCATGGCACCTCGTTGTCGTATACGGATTACTTCAGATGCCGTGGGAAACAACCCTTTACGACGGCGGTCGAATTGCAGAAATGGAGAGATACGGTGTCAAACCGATTAATTCGATGCTTGCCACATTGTTGGTTGCCCCGCAGGCGGCAATGCTGCTCGGATTGATCATTGACGAAGATCACAAGGGATTCCGGGCTCTGGGACTTGTAGCCCTGGCAGTACTTCTGCTGTTTCTGGTTGCATTGGAAAGACGAACCGGCCAAGTCTCCATATTGGTGGCTATCATTGCCTGCATTATTCTTTATCGCAATCGGTTCTGGTACACCGTTTTTGGGCTAGCCGTGATCGTTTCCGCTACGGTCCTGATTGTAGTACCCGAGTTCATTCTAAGCCGCGGTTTGTCCTGGCGGCCGGCAATCTGGCTTTCAACTTTGGATTCAATTGCCCATTCACCTTTTCTGGGGCATGGCATTACGAATAGAGTAACTCCCGTTACTGTCTTCAATGACGAGGTTGGGGTTGTTGAGCATTTCCGTCACCCTCATAACATGGCACTTTCTATCGCCTATTTTCTGGGTATTGCTGGTCTGTCTCTGTGGTTTTTGATTTGGGTGCCCGGACTGCTGAGGAAGTTGCAGCAGCGGGCGGAATCTCAGCGAGAAGGGTATATCGTGATCACGTTGCTTGTCGGTGTGGCGGCGCTTATGTTTGATGGAGGTGACCCACTTTCTCCCTTCCACTTTGATTGGTTCTGTTTCTGGGTGCCGGCAATGCTGTTGCTCTCGAGTCAGGCGGTTACCGGACAGCAGCTTGGAGATGGCCGTGATATCTCTCTCGTAGCACGCCTCTTTCCCCCCTTCAAAAATGAGCAGGTTTGAGATCATGGATCCAGTTGTTCCACGGAAGCTTCATTTTATTTGGGTTGGGGATGAGTCCAAACGGCCTGACGCTTACATAGCAACCTGGAAGCGCCAGCATCCGGATTTCGACGTGCGAGTCTGGGGAAACCGTGACTGGCAAGAGCGTGACTGGATCAACAAGGATCATATGGACCGGATTTCCCGTTTGGATCGAGGGTTGGCCGGTGTTGCTGACCTGATGCGCTGGGAGATTCTGTTAAGCGAAGGGGGGTTCGCCCTGGATGCGGACTCAGCTTGCCTGGAGCCCCTTCCACAGTGGATTTTCAGCTGCGACCTCTTCGCCCTGTGGGAAAATGAACGTACGCGCCCCGGCCTGGTGGCAAACGGCTATGTAGGGGCTCGTCCGGGACATGAGGTAATCCGCTCAGTCGTGATGGGGGTGCACGACATTCGTGATATTACCCGGCACTTCGTCTGGAAAAAGTTAAGGTACAAGAAGCGCAAAGTTTGGCAGACGACCGGACCGGTCCCCTTCACCAGAGCGATTTCCGCGGCTAAAAGCAACGATATAACGATTTTGCCCAGTCATTTTTTTCTGCCGGTGCATCATTCCGGAGACGTATACACCGGCAACGGTCCGGTTTATTCCTGTGAGTTTTTTGCGGGCACCAAGGCGGCGTACGGTGAGATGACTGAGACTGATCCGGATAAATTGGTAACAGAGACGAAAGCTCGGCTCAAGGTCCTCATAAAAATGTCGAAGTGTCGCTCAGAGGTGATCGACCCATAGTCGGTCCGTTTTATGGCTGCACTCTGAATTTGGGCAGCGACGCTAAACCGTCCAGATGCACAACGCCGAGCTGGACGGGAATGAAGTCAATGCCTGCAGCCAATGCCACCGCCAGCCTGTGATGTCCTTTCCCCCCAAAGTAGGGTGACCCATCGGGACCAATGTGGACCAGAATCCCACCTTCTTCTCGGAAATTGCCCGGGATCAGGTCCCGCCGACAGGTCAGTTCCCCGTTCTGAAGTACCGTTCTGTATAAGTCGTCCAATTCCTGGTATCGAACTTTTACGTCGCTCTCTGATTCAAGGCGATCAACTTTACCGCGATGATTGATGTATTCCATCATTCGCTGGTAGATCCCGGTCTCGTCCCAGGGGATATTGTCGTGCCAGTGACGAGCACAGGCTTTAACGACTTCGATCTCTCGTACTGGTGTGATTCTGTTGACTGGCCAGTCAGTCACAACGTCACCGCTTTGCTTTGTACTCCAGAATTTGAGTGCGCATTCCAAATCTTCCAGACGAACCCACAGACATTCCGCGAAAAGCGGTGCCTCCGGACCGTACTTTTTCTTGTTTTTTCTGTCTTTCAGCCATGCTTTGAGCCGACTGCTTACATTTCGCCTTGCCTGTGCAAAGCCATTTTTTTCCGTAATGCTCATGCCACTGTTGAACCGCCTATCGTGTAAACTATGCGCCAAACTCATTGGCCCCAGTTTACACGAGAGGTGATCGGAAAAGTGAAGCAAAATCAACCCCGCCTCATCATCCTCGGCGCCGGCAAGCCATTCAGCGGCGAGGAACACAGTGTCCTCCGCGGCACCACCGGACGCAGGCGGGTGCTGGACTGGTTGTTGCACGCGATGCGCTTTGTCGGGCCTACCGTTCACTTCGTAGGTGGGTATCAGCTTGATGAAATAGCAGAACGCTACCCTGAGCTACATTACTCCGTAAATCCCCACTGGCAGACCACCGGGGCTGCAGCGTCACTGCTTGAGGCGCCGCTGAGCAAACAGGCTGTTCACTTCGTGTCCTATTCCGACGTGTTGTTTCGGGATTCCGCCGTTCAGAGTTTGGCGTCCAGTGAGGCGGATATCGCTGTTCTGGTAGATACCCGTTGGCGGCATCGGTTTGACGGGCGCTCGGCGGCGGATCTGGCGCGCTGTGAGAAAGTGAATGTGCACGATGGAATGATTACTCGGCTTGGTCGGGATATTATGCCGGAGCTCGCAGATGCGGAGTTTGTTGGCCTGGTCCGACTTCAACCCCGGGTGGCGGGTTATCTCGCTGAGCTGGGGGACGTGCCCGAGTCGATTCGCACCGGCAGCCTGACCCAGCTACTGGAGTTTCTGCGGGTGCGCGGGTTCAGTGTCGCAGCGGTGGATGTCGCTGGTGGGTGGGCAGAACTCAACGAGCCCAGCGATTTGAGCCGGTTCATTCTCGGAACGAAGGCCCAAACGTTGCACCGCTTGCAAGGCGTGGTTAGTCGAAGTCGCATAGAGGACCAGGTGAGCTTCACGGTTGCTGAGTGGCTGGATAATGACGGTCAGGTACTCGATTTGATTGCCGAACGCCTTGCAGGAGCCCAGGCGTTGGTGGTTCGTAGCAGTGCGCTTTCAGAAGATGGTTTTGGCGTCTCCAACGCCGGCGCTTATACCAGCGTTCTGAACGTGAATGGTCAGGTTGAGGGTGACGTCAGGGCGGCCATCGAGAAAGTGATTGCTTCCTACCCGGATGGGCATCCGGACAATCAGGTTCTGGTGCAGCCGATGCTGGAGCAGGTCATTGCCAGCGGTGTTGCCTTTACCAGAACGCTGTCATCGGGCGCGCCGTATTACGTCGTCAATTACGATGACACCACCAGCAGCACCGAGTCGATCACCAGTGGTGCCAGCCGTGATCACAAAACCCTGTTTGTGCGACGGCGGGCGCCAGCTGAGCTGATCCGCGTGCCGGGCAATCTGACCGGGCTGATGCCGGCCCTGCGAGAAATCGAAGATTTGCTGGATTTTGACTCCCTGGATATTGAGTTTGCCATTACCCAGGGTGGGCTGATTCATATTCTTCAGGTGCGGCCGATTGCCGTTCAGCACGAGCTGACCAGCAGCGATGCGGCGGAGGGCCTGCTCGAGAACGCCGTTATCCGGTTCCGGCAACTCCAGGCAGGGTCGCCATTTGTGGTTGGTCAGCACGGCTATTTTGGTGTCATGCCGGATTGGAATCCGGCTGAGATCATCGGTACGCGGCCGGGACGGATGGCGGCCAGTCTTTATCGTTACCTGATCATGGATAATATCTGGGCGGCTCAGAGAGCTGAATACGGTTACCGGGACGTTCGCCCGCAGCCGTTACTGACAATGTTTGCAGGCCACCCCTATGTAGACATCCGTGCCAGCTTCAATTCCTTTATTCCGCAGTCCATTGAGGATGGTCTCGCAGGCAGGTTGGTGGATTTCTACATGGAGTGGTTGCGCCGTCATCCGCATCTTCACGACAAGGTCGAGTTTGATGTCGTGCCCACCTGTTACGCGCTTGATTTTGACCGATGGCGTGTCCGATTGCTGAGCGAGGGTGGTTTCAGTGCGGCAGAGGTCGATCAGCTTGGGGAAGGCCTTAAATCGATCACTGCGTGCGCCATGGCAAGAACAGGCGAGGATCTTGAGGCTGTTCATCGCTTCAAGGAACGTTTGTGCCGATTTGACCAAAGCCGTGTCACCCCTCTGGATCATGCGCTGACACTGCTTGAGGAGTGCCAGCGGTATGGGACACTGGCGTTTGCACACCTGGCGCGCAGTGCCTTTGTGGCAATCACCTTGCTTCGGTCGGCCGTGGAGACGGGTGCGCTGTCCCAGGCGGCGATGGATGCGTTCCTCAACTCTATCCGAACCGTCTCCCATCGTTTCACCGACGATGCCGCGAAAGTAGCCTGCGATGAACTATCCATGGATGAGTTTACGCGGCAATACGGGCACTTGCGGCCGGGCACCTATGACATCACCTCCCCTTGCTATGGCGACAATCCGGAACACTTCCTTGTCCCGGTGGTGGAGCGTGCAGCCCGGGACAAGCATTCCGCAACGGATCAGTCCACGGCTATGGGTCCCTGGGAATCGGAAAAGCACGTGTTCGCCCGCGCAATGTCAGACGCCGGTCTGCCGACAGACATTGAGCAGCTCGAGCAATTCATGCGGAACGCCATCGAGGGTCGCGAGTACGCGAAGTTCGTGTTCACTCAACATCTGTCGCTGGCGTTGGATGCCCTTGCGCAGTATGGAGCGCAGCATGGGATTACTCGTCAACAACTGGCCGACATCCCCATCGAGGCGCTGTCGGCATTACGGGCCGGAACCGTAGCGGTTGCCGATGAGAGTGGCT
>JAEPMM010000375.1 GCA_017643965.1 Marinobacter sp. | reverse complement strand
GGTGGTGGCGAGCACCGGCAGGCCATCCACGCGGATAAAGTAATACAGCACCATCGCCACCAGCTGCACCACCATGACCCAGATAATCACCAGGAAATACTCGGACATCAGCGGATAGAGCTCCGGCGAGGCACCGAGCAGGCGATACAGCGACTCGTGGAACAGCAGACACAGCCCGGTTGCCGCCAGGGCCAGGGTAAAGGTGGCGATCAGGCACTTGCTGAAGACCGCCGACGCCGCCTCGGGTTTGCCCTCACCCAGGTATTTACCCGCCCGCACTGTGCCACCGATGGCCAGCGCCAGGGCCATACCGAACAGAAAGGTGAAGTAGGGGATCAGCAGGTTCAGTGCGGCAAGGGCATCGGCACCGGCAAAGTTGCCGATAAAAATGCCGTCGACAATGTTGGCGGTGGTCAGCGCCAGCAACCCGGCCACCGAGGGCAGGGCATAACGGAAAAACACCGGCCAGTGGGGGCCGGTGAGTATCGGGTTGGGGGATTCCTTGCCGTCCATTACATCCATGGGGGTCTCGTCAGCCGAACAGTTCCTGCAATTTTTCGCCGGGCTCGGGCGCCCGCATGAACGACTCGCCTACCAGGAAGCCGAAAATGTCCCGATCGGTCATGGCCTCCACGTCACTCCGGGTCATGATGCCGCTCTCGGTAATCGTCAGGCGGTCCGCCGAAATCCGCTGGTGCAGATCGAAGGTGGTGTCCAGCGACACGTCAAAGGTGTGCAGGTTACGGTTGTTGATACCCACCAGCGGAGTCCTCAGCGTGAGCGCATCGTCCAGTTCCTCGCCATCGTGCACTTCCACCAGCACGTCCAGACCGATCTCGTGGGCAATCCCCTCCAGTTCCTGCATCTGGTTCCGCGTCAGACAGGCGGCGATCAGCAGAATGCAGTCCGCCCCGATGGCTCGGCTTTCGTAGACCTGATAGGGCGCCACCATGAAGTCCTTGCGGATCACCGGCAGGCTGCAGGCGTTGCGGGCGGCGGCGAGATAGTCTTCGTGACCCTGGAAAAAGTCCTTGTCAGTGAGTACTGACAGGCAGGCTGCGCCGCCTCTTTCGTAGCTCTCGGCAATCACTGCCGGCTCGAACGGGTCGCGCAGGATGCCTTTGCTGGGCGAGGCTTTCTTGATTTCCGCGATGACCGCCGGTGTTTTAGATTCAATACGTGCGCGCAGGGCGTCAGCGAAACCCCGTGCGGGCGGCTGATCTCCCGCCATGGCCTTCAGGTCGGCGATCGACACCCGGGGTTTCCGCTCGTCGATCTCTTCCCACTTCCGGTCAACGATCTTCCGCAGAATGGTGGGGGTTTTTTCCAGTTGTCTTGTCATACGTCTGCTTACTCTGGTGCGTGAGCCGTTGGCCAGGGCCCTCCCGAAACACGCCTCTTGGGACGTCCCTGTGCGGCTCGGGCTCCGCCATCCATGGCTCCGCACGGTTTCGGGAGGGCCCTGACCAACGACTCCTGTACTTTGGAGTGGCCTTCAGGGCATTAGAAGCACTGAGAAAAATCAGCCAGCTCAGACATCTTGCCCGCCGCCAGGCCCGAGCCCATGGCATCCAGGGCCATGTCCACGCCTTCTTTCGCCGTCTTCGCCAGTCCGGCCACGTAAATTGCCGCACCAGCGTTGAGGGCGATCAAATCACGGGCCTTCTCGGCCATTTCGTCGTGGCCGCGGCCGAAGGCGGCTCGAATCAGCTTCAGCGATTCCTCGGAAGAATCCACCGCCAGGCCGACCAGTGTCTGACTCTTGATGCCGAGATCCTCCGGCGTGATGTCGTATTCGGTGATCGTGCCGTCTTTCAGCTCCGCCACGTGGGTGGCGTTGGCCAGACTGATCTCGTCCAGGCCGTCTTTGGAATGCACCACCATGATGTGCTCCGCGCCCAGCCGCTGCAGCACCTCCGCCATGGGCCGGCACAGTTCCCGGGTGAACACGCCGATCAACTGACGTTTCACGCCGGCCGGATTGGTCATCGGGCCGAGGATGTTGAAGATGGTGCGGCAGCCCAGCTCCTTGCGGGGGCCGATGGCGTGCTTCATTGCGCCGTGATGGGCCGGGGCGAACATGAAACCGACACCGATCTGCTCCACACAGCGGGCCACTTCTTCCGGCTTCATATTTAGGTTGATGCCGGCTTTTTCGATCAGATCAGCGCTGCCGCTTTTCGATGACACGCCCCGGTTGCCGTGCTTGGCCACGAAGCCGCCGGCGGCCGCCACCACAAACGAAGCGGCGGAAGATACATTAAACAGATTAGCGCCGTCGCCGCCGGTACCGACGATGTCCACCAGCGGCTCGGCGTTGACGGTGACCCCGGTCGCCAGCTCGCGCATGACCTCGGTGGCGCCGGTGATTTCATCAATGGTTTCGCTCTTCAGGCGCAACCCCATCAGAAACGCGCCGATCTGGGCGTCCGTGGCCTCGCCGTTCATGACGATGCGCATCACGTCCTTCATTTCCTCCCGGGTCAGGTCCAGGTTGGAGGCAATGCGGTTGAGAGCTTCTTTCATGTCCATGTGTCGGCCTCTTATTGTGTTCTCAGAAAGTTGCGCAGTAGCTCGTGGCCCTGTTCCGTCATAATAGACTCCGGATGGAACTGCACGCCCTCGATTGGCAACGTCTTGTGGCGCACCCCCATGATTTCCTCCACCGAGCCGTCATCGTTGCGGGTCCACGCCGTCACTTCCAGGCAGTCGGGCAGGGTGGCCTTGTCGATCACCAGGCTGTGGTAACGGGTGGCCTGCAGCGGGTTGCTGAGGCCGCGGAACACGCCGCTGTCCTCATGGAACACCGGCGACACCTTGCCGTGCATCACTCGCCCGGCGCGGATGATGTCGCCGCCGTAGACCTGGCCGATGGCCTGGTGGCCGAGACAGATGCCCAGAATCGGCAGCTTGCCGGCGAAGTGGCGGATGGCGTCCATGGAAATGCCGGCCTCATTGGGCGTACAGGGGCCGGGGGAAATCACCAGCCGTTCCGGCTTCAGAGCCTCGATTTCTGCAACGGTGATTTCATCGTTGCGGTAAACCTGCACATCCGCCCCCAGCTCTGCCAGGTACTGCACCACGTTGTAGGTGAAGGAATCGTAGTTATCGATCATCAGCAACATAATCTTATCCTCCGCCTCAGTGGTCGAAATCGTTGTAGGTCATGGCCACCGCACGGAAGATCGCACGGCCCTTGTTCATGGTTTCCTTCCACTCAAGGCGGGGCACGGAATCGGCCACCACGCCGGCACCGGCCTGGATGTGCAGGGTGTTGTCTTTGATCACCGCGGTGCGGATGGCAATGGCGGTGTCCATGTTGCCGTTGAACGACAGATAGCCCACGGCGCCGCCGTACACCCCCCGCTTGACCGGTTCCAGCTCGTCGATGATTTCCATGGCGCGGATCTTGGGCGCGCCGCTGAGGGTGCCGGCAGGCAGGGTGGCGCGCAGCACATCGAGGCAGCTGGTGTTGTCTTTCAGCCGGCCGGTGACGTTGGAGACAATGT
>JAEPMM010000351.1 GCA_017643965.1 Marinobacter sp. | reverse complement strand
TGGTTCAAGCGCGACCTGCGCACCAGCGATCACGCCCCCCTGGTGGCGGCAGCCAGCCTCGGCGAACCGGTGATTCCGTTGTACGTCATCGCGGACGACTACTGGCAGTTGCCGGACACCAGCGGCCGCCAATGGGCCTTCATCCGGGATTCACTGACCGACCTTGACCGCCAGCTCCGCAACGCCGGTACCAGGTTGGTGGTCATGCGCGGTTCGGTGATTGCGGCATTGCGGCGGTTGCGTGACAACCATTCGATCCAGCGGATTTTCTGCCATGAGGAGACCGGCGGGCACTGGACGTTCGAGCGGGACCGGGCGGTGATCGGCTGGTGCTCGGAAAACCAGGTGGAGTTTCGGGAATGGAGCCAGTTCGGCGTGGTGCGGCGTCTGAAAGACCGGGATCTGTGGGACAAGGCCTGGACCAACCTGATGCGTCAGCCGGTGCTGACGGCGCCGCCGGTGGTGCCCGGCGTGGACGTCGTCAACCGCATCGAGCAGCAATACCCGGCAACGGATTTTACGCTGGCAGACAACTGCCCCGACCGGCAGGCGGGCGGCAGTGCCCGAGGTGAAAAAGTGCTGGCGTCGTTTCTCGATCGCCGCTGCGTGGGTTATCAATACAACATTTCCAGCCCACTGACGGCGGTTCGTGCCTGCTCCCGGCTGAGCCCGCACATCGCGTACGGCTCCGTCAGCCTGCGAGACATCTACCAGCAGGCCAAAGCCACCGGCAGCCATCGCAACACCCTGCCCCGGAAGCGCAAAAGCCTGACCAGCTACCGTTCCCGCCTGCACTGGCACTGCCACTTTATCCAGAAACTGGAGGACGAGCCGGAGCTGGAATTCCGCGCCATGCATCGCGAACTCGAGGGCATGAAAACGGGCCCGAACGATACCGAACGCCTGCAGCGTTGGCAGGAAGGCCAGACCGGCTGGCCGCTGGTGGATGCCTGCATGCGTGCCCTGCAGCACACCGGCTGGATCAATTTCCGCATGCGGGCGATGCTGATGGCGGTGGCCAGTTATCAGCTGTGGTTGCACTGGCGGGATCCGGCCCTGCATCTGGCCCGTCTGTTCACCGATTTCGAGCCGGGCATTCATTATTCCCAGACCCAGATGCAATCGGGCCTCACCGGCATCAACGCGCTGCGGATCTACAATCCGGTGTTGCAAAGCCAGAAACTGGATCCACAAGGGGAGTTCATCCGCCGCTGGATTCCGGAGCTGGCCGGTGTGCCGGCCGAGATGATCCACACCCCCTGGCTGATGACGCCGGCGCAGAAAGAACGGTTCGGCGGCAACACCTACATTGCACCGGTGTGCGACCATGAACAGGCGGCCCGCGCCGCCCGCAAGGCGGTGGGCGACTTTCGCAAACAATACGTCAGCCGCGAGGAAACCGGGCGGGTTCTGGCGCGCCACGGCAGTCGAAAGGGGCCGGTTCAGAGGCGACCCCACGTGTCTGACAAACAGCGGAAGCGGGAAGCGAGCGACCAGCTGTCACTGTTCTGAGCGCAGCCCTACGGGGGAACTTAACGGTTCTGCTGGCCCTGATGCTCCAGCATCTGTTCCATCATCAACTGCATCTGGTTCATTCGGTTTTCCATCATCTCCAGGCGCTGGTCATCGCTCATGTCCGCACCAGCGCGACCTTCCTGATTGGCGCCGGGCTGTTTTTTACCCTGTTTGTTCATCATGCCCTGATTCTGGCCCATCATTCCCTGGCCGTTACCCATCATACCCTGCCCCATCATGCCGCCTCGCATCATGTCCATATGCTTCTGCATGGACTCCATGTGCTGTGTCCGGATACGCTCACGTTCTGCGTCCGACTCGGCATTGCGCATTTCCTGCATCATGCCCTGCATGCGCGACATGTTTTCATTCATCTTTTGCATCTGTTCCGGATTCATCATGCCACCATCCCCCATGTGACCGGAACTGCCCTGTGCAAGGGCAAAGGCGGGTAATGCGGCGATGACGGAACACGCAATCAAACGGTTTAATCTGTTCATAAAATTCCCCTTATAAGCTGCATTGGTCTACATCACTCTCAGTAAAGACCATATAACTGAATCGGGGCTGAATGTTGCTTTTTAATCCGTGAATTTTGACCTAAGTCATGCCAAAACACCTACTACGGCAAGACACCTCCCCGCAGCCAGACAACATCGCCGGTCAGAGCAGAAAAACGCCGAATCGACGCATAACCAGCGCCAGCGCAGCAAAACAGGCCATCGTAAGGACGGCACTGGTGCCGAGGGACATCCAGAAACCCAGCCGTGGTAGCAGGAACGGAAAAAGCAGGAACATCGGTAAGGTGGGCAGCACGTACCAGAACGTATACCAGGCGTGGTTGCTGATTTTCTCCATGGGCTGGTGTTCCAGATACAGCCAGATCATGGCCAGCACCGTCACCATGGGCAGCGCCGCAATCAGCGCGCCGATCTTGTCACTGCGTTTTGCTATTTCTGATATCAGCACCACCAGAGCGGCAGTAATCGCGTACTTGGTAATCAGCCATGCCATTGCATTGTCCTTTTCATACGTTGCATCGATAAACATTTACTCGTTTTAACTGCCTTTCTTCCCGCGGCCGATGTTATCCTCCGGCTCAGCCTTATTCCAACACCCGGCGTCTTTTGGGTGTTAACCCAGCGCCGACGGACTCAAAACCTGTCAACCATGATTGCGTCTATCCACCAAAAAAAGCTCCTTTCGCTTCTTGTCATGTTGCTCGCACTGGCTGGCATGTCACTCTCGGCTGTCGGTGAGGCGTCGTCTCACGGCATTGCTGAGCTGACGGAGGCTACGGGTCTGGATCATGGTGATCACTCCCACGGGAGCGATGAGCGTCTGGACAGCCATTTGCATCACGATTCCGGCAACCACACCCACGAATCGGCAGACCAGCTTTCAATCGCCCTCGTGCCCCAAAACGACACCTCGTTCCGGCAGGGTATTCCTTTTGCCGGAAAATCTCCCCACAGCTTTCGTTACAGGCTTGACCGCCCGCCAAAACAGTCTCTGAGTGTCTGAATCTCGCTGCACTGCAGTTCTCTGAACCAAAACAATCGGAGTCAATATGTTGTCAATTTTACCTGACAGGGGCTCCCGTGGATGCCGAACTCCACGCGGACACCGCCTGCTCCAGATCGTCGCATGCCTTGCTCTCTTCGGGATGAGCGCCGACGTTCTGGCCCACGCCGTCGCCCAGGGTGACAAAGGGTATATTCAGGAAATAACAGGCGTAAATCTGATCGCGTTTATCTATCTCGGGGCCAAGCACATGGTCACCGGTTATGACCACCTGCTGTTTCTGCTGGGCGTCATTTTCTTCCTCTATCGCATGCAGCACATTGCCCTTTATGTGAGTCTGTTCGCGCTGGGGCATTCCACCACCATGCTGCTGGGCGTGTACTTCAATGTGGGCATTAACAGCTACCTGATTGATGCCATCATCGGCCTGTCCATCGTGTATAAGGCACTGGACAACATTGGGGCCTATCAGCGCTGGTTTGGTTTTCAGCCCAACACCAAGGCTGCAACGCTCATTTTCGGGTTGTTCCATGGCTTTGGCCTGTCCACCAAGATCATCGAATACGACATCTCGCCGGACGGACTTATTCCGAATCTCCTCGCGTTCAATGTGGGCGTGGAGATCGGACAGCTGATTGCCCTGGCCATGATCCTGATTGTCATGAGCTTCTGGCGTAAAACCGATGGCTTTTTCCGCCACGCCTACACAACCAATGTGGCCATGATGAGTGCAGGCTTCCTGCTCTTTGGCTATCAGCTCACGGGTTACTTTGTCGCCTGATTCTGGAGAATTGTT
>JAEPMM010000161.1 GCA_017643965.1 Marinobacter sp. | reverse complement strand
TAAACTGCAGCATCTGGTCGGTGGCCGACACCACCTTGGAGTTCATCTCGTAGGCGCGTTGGGTGGTGATCATGCTTACCAACTCCTCAACCACCTCAACGTTGGAAGACTCCACCATGCCCTGTTCAAGACTGCCCAGGCCGCCAATACCCGGCTCGCCCTCAGCAGGATCACCACTGGCGTTGGTGGCTTTGTAAAGGTTGTTACCGATGGCCTGCAGCCCCTGCGGATTGATGAAATCCACCAGTGTAATCTCGCCCAGGTTCACCGGTGCCGCCTGATCATCCACTACCGCAGACACTGTGCCATCCTTACCGATGGTGATGTTGGTGGCGCCTTCCGGCACGTTGATGTTGGGCTCCAGCGTGTAACCGTCCGGGTTGACGATGTCGCCATCGGCATTGAGTTGGAACTGGCCATCACGGGTGTAGGCAATCTGTCCATCCGGCAACAGGATCTGCATGAAGCCCCGGCCATTGACGGCCAGATCCAGCGGTTGCTCGGTCACTTCCAGGTTGCCCTGGGAAAACTGCTTGGTGGTGCCCACCACCCGCACACCAGTACCCAGTTGCAGACCGGAAGGCAGCTCGGAGTTTTCCGTGCTCAGGCCACCCGGTTGGCGGTTGACCTGATACAGCAGATCCTGAAACACCGCCCGATCCCGTTTGAAGCCCGTGGTGTTCACGTTGGCCAGGTTGTTGGAGATGGTGGTCATCTTGGTGTCTTGTGCGCTCAACCCGGTCTTGCTGACCCAAAGTGCTGGATGCATGGTTTTACTCCTTGCCCTGGGGTGAAATCAGGCGGCCATTGTTTGCCGCTTTTTCACCCGTCCGGCGAATGATGCTGTGGTTTATCAGAGGTTCTGCAACAGCCGTGCCGAAGCCTCGGAATTCTCGTTGGCGGTAGTCATGACCTTCACCTGCATCTCGTACTGTCGCGACAGCTGCAGGTTGGCAATCATTTCCTCAACGGCGTTGACGTTGGAGCTTTCAAGGAAGCCAGATGCCACCCGCAACGCGGCATCCGGTGGCTCCGGGCCATCCAGGGCCTGATCCGCTTTACGGCGGATGTAGCCGTCTTCACCTTTCTCCAGGGCTTCAGGGGGAGGATTCACCAGTTTCAGCCGGTCGACTTCCACCAGCTGATCGGGCGGACCGCCCACCGGAACGATGGAAATGGTGCCGTCGGAGCCCACTTGAAGGTTATCGAAAGGCGGCAGAGCTACGGGCCCGCCATTACCCATGACCATGTCGCCATTGGCATTGCGCAGCAGACCGTTCACGTCAACCTGCAGGCTGCCCGAGCGGGTGAAGACTTCCTGGCCCAGCTGGTTCTGCACCGCCAGCCAGCCGTCGCCCTCCACGGCAACGTCCAGCTTACGACCGGTTTCCATCAGAGCGCCGGCGGAGAGATCCGTGCCCGGGCGCTCGGTCATGGCATAGGCGCGGGTGGGATGATGTTCGCCAAACACCGGCATGCTGCGGGCCTGGGCAAAATCTTTCTTGAACCCTGTGGTGCTCACGTTAGCCAGGTTGTTGGCGTGCGCGCGCTGGGCCAGCATATTCTGCTTGGCACCAGACATTCCAATATAAAGGGCTTTATCCATGGGAAAACTCCTGCCGGAATTTTGACTGTTTCCAGTCATCCTGCAGGAGTTGTGCCAGATTTACGGTTCAGGGATTACCGCAGGTTGATGATGGTCTGGGTGACCGCATCGGAGGTTTCGATAGTCTTGGCATTGGCCTGATAATTACGCTGGGCAATGATCAGGTTCACCAGCTCCGCCGACAGATCCACGTTGGAATCCTCCAGCGAGCTCGCCTTGATGGAACCGAGGGTGCCGGTGTCCGGCGCGCCAATGATCGGCTGGCCGGATTCGAAGGTTTCCACCCAGGTGGTGTCGCCCACCGGTGTCAGGCCATCGGTATTGTTGAAGGCCGCCAGCGCCACCTGCCCCAGTTCCTTGGACTGCCCGTTGGTGTAACGGGCGAACAGGATACCCTGGTCAGACACATCCAGCCCCGACAACCGACCGGTGGTGAAACCGTTCTGGTTCTGGTCATTCACCCCGAAGGCGCTGCCGTACTGGGTGGTGTTGCCCAGATCCACCACAAAGGCGGACGTGGTCGGAGGCTCGGGAATAGGGGTAACCACTTCCTCCCCGTCCGCCGGTGGGCCGTCACTGCCGTTGGGCAGGCCGTTGGCGTCTTTCGGCACCCAGTCAGTCACCACAATCTCACCGTTGGGATCGCCGTTAATGGACTGGAGTTCGCCGTCCTGATTGAAGCGAGCGGTATAGGGCGCCTCGTCGGTTCCGGCCACCATCTCGCCGTCGATCTGCAGGTAAACTGACCACTCACTCTGGCCCACACCGTTGCCCGGTGACGGTTCTTTCACGAAGAACTGGGTGAGTTCGTGTGAGTTACCCAGACTGTCGTAGATGGTGGTGGAGGTGGCGTGGTTGTAGGTACGCTGATCCGCCGGATTGAACTCGTTGGTGATACGGGTTTCGCCGCTGTCATAGGCTGTGGCGAAAGCACCGGTGCCACCGGTGGCGGTGGCCATGCCACTGACATCACGCTCGGTGGTCACGAACAGGTTGCCGCGCTGCGGATCCGTGAAGTCCTGAGCGCCGGCGGCGCCGGTGGTGTACCCCATGTCCACGGTAAACCCGCGGCTGTCGGTAATTTCGATGTCGTCACCGGTATCCGATACCCGGGCACGCAGGGTGTTCAGCTCAGAGTTGTTGATGGCCGCCGCCAGGGTATCCAGATCGGTGATGCCGTCGCTGCCGCGGAAGGTAACGTTATCGCTGCCGTTCAGGGATACCGTGAGCTCAAAGTCCGGGTCTGCCAGATCCGTTTGCAACTGGGCAATGTCGAATTGCCCGGACAGGTCGAACTGAGTGCGCGCCGAGGCATTCACCCCTTTCTGGGAGCCCAGGAGCTCGGCCACTTCGTTCGCCGGCTCGCCGGTTCCGATGGTGATCGGCTGGGATGTGGTGCCGTCCGAGTATTCGATCTGGAACACATCACCGTCGAGATCAGCCACGTTGAGGGTCTCACCCAGATCGCGGATCCGGTTCTCGAGCACACTCTGCCTGGAGTCCAGGTTGAGGTCTGAGCGCAGACTGGTGGTGCGCCGTGGCGCCAGATTATCCGTTTCCACCTGCAGGTCGCCGCGCACCCCGGACAGGTTGCCGTCTGCGTCAGCGGTGAAGCCCTGCACCCGCATGTTCTGGTTGTTGGTGATAAAGCCATCTTTGTCGATACCGAACTGACCAGCGCGGGAATATCGCACTTCCCCGCCGTTGTTCAGAACGAAAAAGCCGTCACCGTTGATCGCCATGTCCAGGCCGTTGTCGGTAAAACTGATGTTGCCCTGGCCAAAAGACTGTTTCACATCCTGAACCCGCACACCGTCACCGATGGGGTTATTGCCGGAGCTCAGGAAACCGCTGGCGTACAGATCGCCGAACTGCGCCTTGCTGCCCTTGAAGCCGACTGTGCTGGCGTTGGCAATGTTGTTACCGGTGACGTCCAGATCAACCGACGCTGCCCTTAAACCGCTAAGCCCTGTGTTAAAAGCCATAATTCACCTCGTGGTTCCGTACCGGTATCAGTTGATTTGTTCGACGTCCGACAGGGCGATGGAGCCCATACCCGCCAGATTCAGTGTTACCTTGCCACCCTGCCCCAGAGACACGCTGTCCACGTTGGCGCTGACACGGGTAGCCAGTTGTTCAGTGCCGCTCGGGTAAGAACCTTCCGCCACAATTCGATAGGGCCCCGGCGGCAACGCGTTGCCGTTGCCGTCTTTGCCATCCCACTGGAACGAGGCAATGCCGGCCTGGCTGGCGCCCAGATCAATCTGCCGCACCCGCTCGCCATTCTGGCTTTCAATTGACACCCGCAGGCCGCCGGTTGACGCAGGTACTTCCACGGTTCCGGTAATTTCGCCCTCGGCACCCAGAATGCCGATCTCAGACGGTGCCAGTACGGTACGGCCCACCATGGCGGACGCCTGCAGCGCCTGGGTGGAGCGGAACTGGCTGGCCACGTCATCGACACTCTTTGACAGGCCCTGCATTTCCTCCAACGAGCTGAACTGCGCCAACTGTGAGATAAACGCCCCGTTGTCCTGAGGCTCAAGCGGGTTCTGATTCTTGAGCTGGGCGATCATCAGCTCCATGAACTCGTTCTTACCCAGTTCATTGCTGCCGGCCGTGGTTGAATCCTGCTGCACCCGGAACTTGCCCAGCACATCGGCAGCGTCTGTTGCGTTAATTGTGCTCATCGGTCAGTCCTCGCCCGTTTACTGCTGCCCAAGTGTAAGAATGCGCTGCATCATCGACTTCGCGGTGTTCATGATGTCGACGTTCATCTGGAAACTGCGGGATGACGACATCATGTCCGCCATTTCCTCGACCACGTTGACGTTCGGATAGAACACGTAGCCGTCTTCATTGGCCGCCGGATGGTTCGGTTCATAACGCATCTGCAGTTCCGCATCGCTCTCGACGATGCCGTCAACCCGCACGCCCGCGCCTTCACCGGAATCGCCGCCGAACCCCATGCCCTGCGAGTCCGGGTTGATCATGGACTGCTGGATGGCCGCGAACACCGGCTTGCGAGCACGGTAGGTGCCCTCGGTGCTTGAACTGGCCGTTTCCGCGTTAGCGATGTTGGACGCAGTGGTATTCAACCGCAGCGACTGTGCGGTCATGCCGGAACCGGCGATATCGAAAATGTTACCCAGGGACATAATGCTGCTCCTCTGCTCTCAGGCTGCGTCCGGTTTACTGACCGGTCAGGGCTTTTTTAAGGCCCGAAAATTTGCTGTTCAGGAACTGGAAGCTGGCCTGGTAGTCCATCGCGTTTCTCATGAACCGGCTCTGTTCCTGCTGGGCATCCACAGTGTTGCCGTCCACCGATGGCTGATGTGGCGTGCGATACAACAGCTCGGCGTCGGCGACCATGCCCCCCATAGAGGTGTCCATGTGACCCTCGTGGGTGCGTGCCATACCGAAACCGCTGACTTCCTGCTGGGCTTTTTCCATCATCGCGCGGAAATCCACATCCCGGGCCTTGAAGCCCGGTGTGTCGGCGTTGGCCAGATTGTTGGCCAGCACTTCGCCACGCTTCTCCCTGGCCATCAGAGCCTGCGGGTGAACACCCAGTGCGTTATCAAAGGAAATTGCCATACTGCCTCCCGAACCTTGTGACCGGACCTGCATCGGTTTGCCGGTTCACCTCTTTGGGATAGACAAAGCAACCTCAATGCCAGTTTTGGAGAATGGCCGGATGGCGGGGCGTAACGGGGAATATCGGAGTGAAACAAGGCGTTCCACGGCAAAAACGGCAGAGGAAGCGGCAAACGCTTTCCCCTGCCCCTGAGAGGGTGTTCAGTGTTCGGGCCAGCGACGCACGAAGTCGGATACCGCCGGACGTGGCACCGGCGGTTTTTCACCTGCCACGGTGCCGGTGTATAGAAAGCCGATGATGTGCTCGTTTTCCTCAAGCCCGAGCCCGGCCATCACTTCTTTCCGATACGCAATATTGCCGGTGCGCCACATAATGCCGTAACCGGCCGCCTGCAACGCCAGCGACAAATGCCCCATGCCTACCGCGGCAGACAGCGACTGCTCACTCTCGGGCACTTTCGGGTGGGGTTTGTGGGTGGCAATGCCCACGATCACCATCGGCGCGCGCAGCGGTGCTGTCCTCAGTTTCTCACGCTCTTTTTCGGTGGCATTGTTTTCACAGACGGACTCGAACAACTCTCCGAGCGCAGCCAGCCCCTCACCTTCTATGACCAGATAGCGCCAGGGTCTCAGCAGCGCGTGGTCGGGTGTGTTGGCGGCGCACCGGAAAGCCGTTTCCAGCGTGGCGGCGTCCGGCGCCGGGGCTTGCAGGCGTGGCTCGGATTTTCTCTGGAGCAGGAAATCGATTGCTGCCGTCATAACTTATCGCGATCCTGTATCAGCGGATGTGAGTTTGCGGATGTAAAGGCGATGTCAAGCAGAAAGGCCCCTTCGGAATTGTGGCTTTTCTGTAATACTGTTAACCTTTGGTCGTAGTCCGACTACTAACAACGTTTATAATGAGCCGGTAAGCGGAACCATGAGTGAACAGAGCGCCTTTCGCAACTTTTCAGAATTCTATCCTTACTATCTGGAAGAACACAGCGATGTAACCTGCCGCCGACTGCATTTTGTCGGCAGCCTGCTGGTGATCGCCGTTGCACTCTATGCACTGACCAGCGGCAAGCTGGCCTGGCTGCTACTGCTCCCCGTCATCGGTTACGGGTTTGCCTGGGTCGGCCACTACGTGTTCGAGAAAAACCGCCCGGCAACGTTCAAGTACCCATTGTACAGTCTGATGGGTGACTGGGTGATGTTTCGTGACATCCTCATCGGCCGGATCCGTTTCTGACATGATGAGCGCTCCGGTGGACCTGCGCACTGCCAGCACCAACGCCGGCAAGGCCCCCCTCGTTGATGCGCAGAACAACCCCATCGCCATTCCGCCCATGCCGGACTACAACGGTCGTATCCTGGCTTATACCGCAACCGCCATGATCATTGCCGCCGGCGTGATTCAGGGCGCCTTCCCGGACTGGCTGATCTACACCATCGCCGGAGCCCTGAGCTGGCCCCATGTGGCCCATGCGCTCACCCGGCGAACGTTCCTGAAGAATTCCTCCCGCATCCGCCAGAAAATGCTGATTGTCGATTGCCTGATCGGCGGCGCCTTCGTCGGGGCCATCGGCCTGGTGGCCATCCCGTCGGTATCGGTAATGCTGATGCTGATGTTCAGCTGCCTGATCATCGGCGGTTTGCGGCAATGGCTGTTCGGCACGGTTTTCATGTTCACCACGCTGTCCATCGGGCTGGCAGTCTGTGGCCCGGCCGAGAGCTTTCAGGCACCTCTGCTGACCAGCATCATTTCAATACTCGCCACCGGGCTCTACATCTGCGTCACTGCCTTCTACTCGCACCAGCAGGCCCGTGCGCTGATGATGGCGAAAACCCAGATCCAGAATCAACGGGAACAGTCCATCGCGCTGTCTCACAAACTGTCTAAATACCTCTCGCCCCAGGTCTGGCAGTCCATCTTTACTGGCGAGCGGGACGTGCGCCTGGAAACCCAGCGCAAGAAACTGGCGGTGTTCTTCTCCGACATCAAGGGCTTTACCGAGCTGTCGGAAGAAATGGAGCCGGAGGCACTGACTGAACTGCTCAACCACTACTTCAACGGCATGTCCGAAGTCGCGCTCAAATACGGCGGCACCATCGACAAGTTCGTGGGTGATTCC
>JAEPMM010000127.1 GCA_017643965.1 Marinobacter sp. | reverse complement strand
GGAAGTGGCCGCTGTGGATTTCGTGGAAAAGAAAGAAGGCCTGCTGATGGCGCCGGCCTACGCCGTGCCGCGGATGCTGGCGAAAGCCGGTCTGACCCTGCAGGACTTCGATTTCTATGAGATTCACGAGGCGTTCGCCGCTCAGGTGCTGTCTACCCTGAAGGCCTGGGAAGATCCTGCTTTCTGCAAGGAGCGTCTGGGTCTGGACAAGCCTCTGGGCAGCATTGATCGCAGCAAGATGAACGTCAAGGGCAGCAGCCTGGCCACCGGGCATCCGTTTGCCGCCACCGGCGGGCGTATCGTCGCCACTCTGGCCAAGTTGCTGGAGCAGAAAGGCAGTGGCCGCGGCCTGATTTCCATCTGTGCTGCCGGCGGTCAGGGAGTAACCGCCATCCTGGAGCGGTAAGTTTTTAAAAAACTTCCCGTTTCCTTTGACACGCACGGGGCTGCCCCTTATCATGCGCACCTCGTTGATCGGGGCTTCCCCGGGAAACAACCAGTTTGATGCGGGGTGGAGCAGTCTGGTAGCTCGTCGGGCTCATAACCCGAAGGTCGTAGGTTCGAATCCTGCCCCCGCTACCATAGTCGAGAAAGGCAGATCAGTAATTTACTGGTCTGCCTTTTTTGCGTTTGGGGCGGCAGTTTGCGAACCGAAAACTCAACAAGAATCAGGATCATCCCATGTCCCCATCGTCCCTGTCCCAACCCCTGACACTTCCCTGCGGCGCCGTTCTGCCCAATCGTATCGCCAAGGCCGCAATGACTGAGGGCCTGTCAGACGACTTTCTGAATGCCACGCAGCGCCATGAAACCCTCTATCGGCGCTGGTCCGATGGCGGTGCGGGGCTCCTGATTACCGGCAACGTGATGATTGATCGGCGAGTGCTGGAACGGCCAGGTAATGTGGCGATTGATCCTGCGCCGACAGTGGGTGAGCCGGAGAGCATGGCGCAATTGCGCGCCTGGGCAGAGGCCGGCACCCGGAACGGCAACCATCTGTGGATGCAGATCTCCCACGCCGGTAGGCAGTCGCCGCGCTATGTCACTACCCGTCCCATGGGGCCGTCTGCCGTTCAGCTTTCGCTGTTGGGCAATTACGCGCGACCACGGGCGCTGACCGAAGCCGAGATCGTCGACTTTATCCAGCGTTTCGCCGACGTTGCCCGGGTTGCCAAGAACGCGGGTTTCACCGGCGTGCAGGTGCATGGCGCCCACGGATATCTGTTGTCGTCGTTTCTGTCTCCGGTGACCAACCAGCGGACCGACCGCTGGGGCGGCTCGCTGGAAAAGCGCGCCCGCTTCTTGCTGGAAGTGGTGCGGGCAACGCGGGCGGCGGTAGGCCCGGAGTTTCCTGTGGCGGTCAAGCTCAACTCGGACGATTTCCGCAAGGGCGGGTTCACGCTTGAGGAGAGTGTGAACGTGGTGCGCTGGCTTAACGAAGAAAGAATCGATCTGCTTGAAGTGTCTGGCGGCACTTACGAACAGCCCCGGCTGCTCGGGTACAGCGGCGATGCGGACACCGCCAGTGAGGGGCCAGTCATGCGCGAGAGTACCCGCAAGCGCGAGGCCTATTTCCTGGATTATGCCCAGAAGATCCGCGAAGTCTGCGATTGCCCGCTGATGGTGACCGGTGGTTTCCGCACACGGGCGTTCATGGAGGAGGTGGTCGCCAGCGGGGAAACTGACGTGATTGGCCTTGGCCGACCGCTCTGTACCGACCCGGACACGGCCAGAGATCTGCTTGAGGGGCGTATCGACAAAACGGTCTGCCACGAGGATCACGTCAAGCTGGCCCAGAAAGGTTTCTTTTCACCGGCCAGTCCGTTGATGCCCATCAAAGTGCTCAACGTGCTGGGCGGCCAGGCCTGGTACTACCAGCAGATCTTCCGGCTGGCAGATAACGAAGCGGCAGATCCGCGCATGGGCATCCTCAAGGCGATTGGCGCCTACCTGATGGACGAACTCGGCCAGGCCCGGCGGGTGAAAAGGCGCTGAGCCGACCAGTCTCTCTCGTTCGGCATTCCGCAACGCAGAAACCTCTCACTTTTAAGATCCTTCAAACCGATCGGTTCGTATCTTTGAGTGTTCATGTTATGCGTCTGGATAACCATTGCATCGCCGCGCTCTTTTGCGCGGTTTTTTTTGCGACGCAATCCGTGAGGTTATAGCGCTAAATCAATTGTTCACGAGAGATTTGCCAAGCCATGGACTCAAGAAATCGACCTTTCGAGCATTCCTTTCCTCGTTTGCGTGATTTCCAGGACCACCGATTGATTCGTGTAACCGGTTTGAAGTGGCTCGGCATGATTCTGGGTTTGGTCGCCGTGCCATGTGTGTTGATTTACACACACAATGACGCCAGCTTTCTTATTGACGCGCCTTTTGCATTTGCCGCAGCAACACTTTTGCTGCTGGCATCGGTCATCACCGTTCTTTTGTCCGCACAAAGCCTCTGTGCTCTTCAAAATATCCACATCCACGATTACGAGCGACGACTCCGGGAGGAGGCAACCGCTGACTTGCTCCACGCGTTCAAACACAGACATGCCCTCAGCGATACGGAGGTTGCGGCTGTGGTCTCGCTTCTGGATCAACGAATACCTGGATGGCGGAATTAGCCACGAATTTATACATGTTTGTTCTAGGTAGCGGGGGTCGTCAGTGTCAGAGTTAACGCTTGATAAAGCCCATCTTGGGCAGCTCGGATCCACCGGAGTGAGTGTCCGGTTCGAGCGGGAGCTGAGGTGCAGTCATGCCGGTGAGACTGGCGCTTGTTGGATTTATCGAGGCATATTGGCAACGTGCCCGAACGCAGAGTTGCGAGACTTTGCTCTGGCACATCTCAAGTCCGAGACTGAGCATCTGAATTTTTTCGAGGATTTACAGTGTTGCTATCGCCCGAGTCTGTTGCTGCCGCTCTGGCGACTTGCCGGTTTTTTAACCGGCTGGCTTCCAGCGCTCGTTGGCAACAAGGCAGTCTTCGCGACGATTGAGGCAGTCGAGACGTTTGTCGATGAGCACTATCGCAATCAGATAAAAGCGCTCATCCCTCACGTCACGCGAGAGCCGGAGCGCGGAGTGTTGGCGGGATTTGAATATTGCCGATTGGAGGAGGTCCATCACCGAGACGACGCAAGGCAGCGGTCGGCATCCAAAAAGCCACTTTATCTTCGACTGTGGATGAATCTGGTTGGGACAGGATCTCAGCTTGCAGTCAAGTTTGCGAGGGCAATCTAATCGTCTCTGGTTGCTCGGTGAGTCGTCACTCGCATAACTCCAGCGATTTGGGTTAGTGCATGCTGCCCTGCACCGGTTACGAGCTTTCATGAGGCAAAGACAGTTATGCCAGATTGTTCAGGACTGAATTTGTTGAGCCCCATGGCAACGTTTAGCAAGATTCTTCACTCAGCGAGCGGTCAGCACGACACAATGAGAGAACACAACGACAATGCGCCTCTCATCTACCAAGCGGTAGACCACGAGGGCAACTACGAAATCCGGGTCCTGGTTGAGGTTGACGGCAAGCTGGCAGCGTTTGGACGGGAAGGGCTCAGTCAATCAGAGCGTGATGCCGTTCTATCCGGCGAGCTGCAGCTGGCACGCCTACTTTGGGTACCTGAGGGTGACAATTTGAATGACCAGGTGCATTGGTGCGTGTCCAGCTGGCGCCGCCAGGGATTTGCGTACTTGGTGCGGAATGATCGGGTGTTTCTGCTGACGGAGCGTCGTTTGAGTTCTCGCATCGGTAACGAAAAGGACGTGCCCGAAGCATTGGTCGGCCTGGTGATCTGATTGCTTGTCGTTGCCCCCGCCAGGCTCGCCCGCCGCGGATCTCGAAGCCATCTGGGCAACCACGGAGGTTCCGGCCTCAACGTAATGGTCTGACCGTTACATATCAGTCCAGTAGGTGAGTCTGGGAAGCAAAGCCCGTTTGGTGTCAGGCCTGCTCTGGCAGGCCTGACACTCTGGCTAGTGAAAAAAATACTGTCTCTCGTGCGGTAAAGAAAGGGTTATGTGAGCGGGGGATTAATGGCTTTGAAAGCCCATCCGCTTGCGGTAGCGCTTGAGCAGGAATTCTGTGTCATGATCCCAGGGATGGAACCCCGGTTTGAAGTAATCGAGGAACTCGGGGATGATCTGTTTGAACATGCCGGTTCGCCCCCACAGCTGCCCAAGACCTGACATCCAGTCTTTCCCACTGAACAGCTTGCCATCCTGGCGCAACAGCTCGGCGACGAACGCATGGATGGCAACCATGATCAGCAGTGTTGCCAGTAACATTGTGCCCATGCGAATGGCATAGTTTAGTGCGCCTTCGCCGTACACAAGTTTGTAGGTGTCGAAGGCCACGGCTTTGTGCTCGTTCTCCTCAACGCAGTGCCACATCCACAGGTTGCGCATGGATTCATCAATCGATTCAACGATGTCGTCCCGGCGCAGCAGCTGAGCGGAGAGGATGCCGGTGAAATGCTCGAGGGCAACCGTCGCTGCGAGGCGGACTTTCTTGTTGCTGAGCCCCGGCAGATCGGCAACCGACAGGAATTTACGCGTCCAACCCTCGAGCGCTTCCAGGTTATAGCCGTTGTCGACGGCACCGCGGTTGAATTTCTCGTGCTCTTTTGCGTGCATCGCCTCCTGGCCTATGAAGGCGCTGATGTCCTTCTGCAATTGCGGGTCGTTGACTGCCTCGCGCACTGCCCGCACGCTGGCGACAAAGAATCGTTCGCCATCCGGGAACAATGCTGACATGCCGTTAAACACATGGGTCATAAAGGCATCGTCGTTCACCCAGTATCTCGGCACTTCTCCGAACTCAAAATCCTGCCGGCGAACCGGGAATGCTGAAACTGCTTTCGATGTGGCCACAACAGGCTCCTCTGCTTACGATCTTGGAACCGAGTAATAGTGGCGTGTCGGGTGAACAGACTTGCCAGTTTGGGACAACCGGTTATCCGATTGGGCGGCGTTACTCAATAATACTAAAAGCCCTAAGAGCTGACAGTTCATTACAAATGACAATCACAGCATGTCGCAATTTGGGGTATAAATCTGATTGTTGCTTCAGAATTGCAATTAATCGGAAAGCTATTCGGTTATTTCTCACCAACGTGTTCTCCGCCGCTTCCGGATTTGCCCGGGTCTGTCCGGCGGTCCGGTAATTGAGGGATGCAAATGTTCGGTAAAAAATCGAAAAATTCGGACAGCTCTCAAAAGCTTGATGTGTGCATGGCGGAACATGAGGAGCTCACCAGCACCTTACAGGCTATTCAGGGAGCGGTTGCCTTCATCACGTTCAGCCCTGATGGCATTATTCAATCCGTCAACGATACCCTGCTCGAACTGCTGGGTTACGAGGAAAGCCAACTGATCGGCAAACACCACCGGATGTTGTGTGAACAAGCTTATGCGAACAGCCAGGAGTACAAGGATTTCTGGCGGGAGCTGGCGGCTGGGAGCTACCGCCAGGGTCGACTTCCACGAATTGATGCAAAAGGGAAAAAGCTCTGGCTTGAGGGCAGTTACTTTCCGGTCAGGGACCGTGAAGGTCAGGTCGTAAAAATCATAAAGATTGCCGCAGACGTGACCAGAACCCACACAGAAAACGCAGACAAAGAGGCGCTACTGGCGGCGCTTGATACCTACATGGCGGTTATAAAATTCAAGCCCGAAGGGATCATTCTGGATGCCAATCAGAATTTTCTGAACGCCATGGGCTATGAGCTGAGTGATATTGTTGGTCAGCATCACAAGATGTTCTGTTTTGACGCCTTTTATCGAGAGAATCCGGATTTCTGGAAGAAGCTGGCTTCCGGTGAAAGTTTTTCCGGTCGGTTCGAGCGTAAAGACCGGCAAGGTCGCTCGATCTGGCTGGAGGCGACTTACAGTCCGGTGTTCGATGAACTAGGGCGTGTCAGCAAAATTGTAAAGTTTGCCATGGACATAACCCCACAGGTCAGTCGGGCACAGGAGGCGAAAGAGTCAGCCGCAGCGACCTCAGAGGAAGCCTCACAAATCGCGAACCAGTCAACACGTGCGATTGAGGAGGCCGTCAAGGAGTCAGATCGGGTCGCTGCGGAGATTGGAGCGGCGTTAAGGTTGAGTGAGAGTCTCGAGGGCCAGGCTTCTCAGATTCACAGTATCGTCACCACGATCCAGGCCGTAGCAGACCAGACGAACTTGCTCGCCTTGAACGCGGCTATTGAGGCCGCAAGGGCAGGCGAGGTTGGGCGTGGGTTCGCTGTCGTAGCGGATGAGGTCCGCACTCTGGCGGCGAGGACCGCCGAATCTCTTGCAAAAATCTCAGAGGTTGTAGCGGCGAACAACGCCATGATCGCCGAGCTCCGGGACACAATGGATAACGTGAGTGGGCTTTCAAAAAACAGTGCGGAGCGTATCGGTTCGGTTGCCGAGGGTATTAATGAGGTGGATCGAGGGATCAGTGAGTTGGCCACGATGATGTCCAATTCAGATTAGTGGCGCATGGGTTGGACACTTATTTTTTTAAATCAGTATTTAAGATTATTCAATCTGTGCCGATAAGGAATTCAGGTGGACCTTCATACAGATCAATGTGGTTTTGGGGACTTAGCGTGCGCAAAAATTTACCGGTAACAAATAATGAGAAAACCTTCCCTCAGTCGCAAAAGCTGATATCGGCAACTGACCTCAAAGGCAAGATTCTCCACTGCAATGACGCCTTTGTGGAGGTGAGCGGCTTTACCCGTGACGAGCTTATCGGCCAACCCCACAACATCGTTCGGCACCCGGATATGCCTTCGGCTGCCTACGAGAACATGTGGTCGCATCTGAAATCTGGAAGCCCCTGGATGGGGCTGGTGAAGAATCGCCGCAAGAACGGTGACTTCTATTGGGTCAGTGCCTACGTCACGCCGGTCACGCAAAACGGAGACGTTGTCGGCTATGAGTCTGTAAGATCCTGCCCGTCACGGGAAGACGTGGCGAGAGCCGAAAAGCTGTACGCGGGTATGCGGCGCGGCAAGACAAGCATCCCGTGGTGGAAACGGATTGCGGTAAGTACCCTGTTCCTTGTGGCCGTGCTGGCGATGTCTGCGGGCTTGTTCTACTTTGAGCAGAAAGTCGCGTCAGAGGTCGTATTGGCGGTTGGCGTCATTGCCTACGCAATCTGGATGAAGCTGTCCAAGGATTCGCTGATTCGGTCGGTCACACAACTGATGAGCAAGGTGTTCACCGACGATCTTGCCGCCAAGAGCTACACCGATGACGACCGGCAACTGGGCCGGGTAAAGGTCGCGGTGCTTGCCCAACAAGCGCACCTGGATGCCGTTCTGACCCGCATCGAAGACGCGGCAGGCAGTGTGAAAATTGGTGCTGTGCAGGGGCTGGAAATCACCTACGAAGCTCAGGAAACACTGAAAAAGCAGCAGGCCGAGACGGAACAGGTGGCGGCGGCCGTTCATGAAATGTCCCAGACTATTGGTGAGGTGTCTGCCAACGTTCAACAAACGGCGGAGAAAGCCGAGGGCGCACGGGAATTTGCTGATCGGGGCGCGTCGGTAGTTATTTCGACCCGGGAGTCGATCCAGAAGCTGAAAGAGAAGGTGCACGGTATATCGGAGTCCGTTACCGAGCTGGCCACGGAGAGCGGCAAAATTGCCGGAGCGGCCAAAATTATTGAGGACATTGCGGATCAGACCAACCTGCTTGCCCTGAACGCGGCCATCGAAGCGGCCAGAGCGGGTGAGCATGGGCGAGGATTTGCGGTGGTCGCCGATGAGGTTCGCGGTCTGGCAAAACGGACCCAGGATTCAACCCGGGAAATCCACGGCATCATTGACACGTTGCTGGCCAGATCGTCTGCGTCGGTCAAGGTAGCTGACGAAGGCAATCGAGCGGCTGATGAGGGTCTGGCGCGCATGCTGGAGGCTGAGGACGCGTTGGGGCAGATTACCGAGTCTGTTGGCACCATCGCGGAAATGGCGACCCAGATGGCCGCTGCCGTTGAGGAGCAGGCTCAAGTGTCTGATCAGATCAATGAGCAGGTTGAGCAGATTTCCGTCCTGGCGGCCGACAATCTGGAGAAAGGCGAGCAATCAACCGCCAGCGTCCAGAAAATGGAGAAGATCGCCGGCGACCTTCATGAGCTGGTGGTGAGATTCAAATAAGTGACTGGCTCAACGAATTCGTTGAGCCACGTTCGTTTTACAGTGAGTGAGCGTTTCTGAGGAGCGCTCTCTTACAAGACGCCTTCCTGCAAGCCGTCTTCAAGAGTCAGTGTCCTGCCATCGCTGAACCTGATGGAGGCATCTCCGTCACTCTCGATCCGGTAATAGATCG
>JAEPMM010000110.1 GCA_017643965.1 Marinobacter sp. | reverse complement strand
GCACACCACTGACACACACCAGAGCGCCGACACCGGCACCGGATCGCAGCAAGGCCGTGCCCGCGGGAACCTCACCGTGCACCTGCAGGGACAGGGTCAGGGGCCCGCGGGTGGTGTCGCCGCCCGCCAGCGCCAGTCCGAACTGCCGGGCAGCGCGGGCGAGCCCGCCGGAAAAACCCTGAAGCCAGGAGGGATCGGCCGCCGGAAGTGTCAAGGCAAGGGTAAAACAGACCGGGCGGGCGCCCATGGCGGCGAGATCACTGGCGGCAACCGCAAGCGCCCGCCAGCCGAGGCGACCGGCATCGTAATCGGCAGGAAAATGAACCCCCTCTACGAGGGTGTCCACGGAAAAAACCAGATGATGGTCGGGCGTGACGCGCTCAATGGCGCAGTCATCGCCGGGGCCAAGCACCAGAAGATCGGTGCGGCCCTGCCCGTTCAGAGGGCTGAAGTAACGACGTATCAGCTCGAACTCGCCCATGCGTTACCGCGGGCGCGTCTCGGCCAGTCGCAGGCGGCGGCTGAGTTTATCGAGGATGCTGTTGACGAACTTGTGTCCTTCGGTACCGCCGAACTTCTTCGCCATCTCGATACCTTCGTTGATGACCACCTTGTAGGGCACGTCCAGGCGATGCTTGAGCTCGTAGGCACCGAGACGAACAATAGCCAGCTCGACCGGGTCGACCTCGTGCAGTGGCCGGTCGAGGAAGGGCTCCAGCAGCCGATCCAGTTCCGCTTGCTCACGGTGAACGCCCCGCAACAGGTCGCGGAAGTAGAGGGCATCGACCTTGCTCATGTCGTTATCGACCATGAACTCGGCCTCGATGTCGGACACCGGGCTTTTACTGAAGTGGCGCTGATACAGCCCCTGCATGGCCAGCGCGCGGGCGCGGCGGCGATCGCCGGCCTTCGGTTGCCCGGTCGCGCCCGGCTGGGGAGACGTGTCTTCCGTTGTGCTCATCACTCACCCAGCTTCTTGAACAGGCTGACCATTTCCAGGGCCGTGATGGCGGCTTCCGCGCCCTTGTTGCCGGCCTTGGTACCGGAGCGTTCAATGGCCTGTTCAATGGAATCGACGGTCAGTACCCCGAAGGTGACCGGTACGTCGGTTTCCAGGCTGACGGCCCCGAGACCACTGGAGGCTTCGCCGGCGACGTACTCGAAATGCGGCGTTCCGCCACGGATGACCGCACCCAGAGCGATGATGGCGTCGTGGTTGCCGGTTTCGGCCACACGCTTGACCGCCAGCGGCATTTCATAAGCACCGGGCACCCGAACAACGGTGATGTCGTCGTTGGCGATACCGTGGCGGCGCAGGGTATCCAGCGCACCTTCCACCAAGCTCTCCACCACGAAGCCGTTAAACCGCCCAACCACCAGGGCGTACCGGCCGCTGCACTGGGTAAAATCGCCTTCAATTACTTTGATCTCTGCCATGAATGGCTCCTTAACGGGCGGCTCGGCAACGCCGAACCACCGGGTTCATCATTCGGGGGTGTAGGGTACGTACTCTTCCACTTCCAGGTCGAAACCGGAAATGGCGGAAAACTTGATGGGCGGGCTCAACAGCCGCATCTTGCCAACGCCGATATCGCGCAGGATCTGGGAGCCCGTGCCCACGGTGAAGTACACACCGGAGCTGCCCTTCGCTGCAGACGCCTGCTCCTCGCCGAAGAACTCGTGGATACGGTCCTCCAGGTTGTAGCTGTCTGCGGCGCTGTTAAGCAGCACCACCACACCACGGCCCTCGCTGGCGACTTTTTCCAGGGCATGGTGCAACGGCCAGCTGCGGGAGTCGGCGCGGCGGGCGCCGAGCAGGTCACGCAGGGTGTCGGTGATGTGCACTCGCACCAGCACCGGCTCCTGGGGCTGAATGTCACCCATCACCATGGCCAGATGGGTCGAGCCCTGAATGCTGTCGCGGTAGGTGCGCAGGTTGAACACGCCGTACTCGGTGTCCAGATCGTATTGCTCGACACACTCAATGGTGCGCTCGTTCAGGGTGCGGTAGTGGATCAGGTCGGCAATGGTGCCGATCTTCAGATCGTGCTCCGCGGCGAACTTCTCGAGATCTTCCCGGCGCGCCATGGAGCCATCGTCGTTCATGATCTCGCAGATCACGCCGGCCGGTTCACAGCCGGCAAGCGCCGCCAGATCACAGGACGCTTCGGTATGTCCGGCACGGCTCAGCACGCCACCCGGATCGGACATCAGCGGGAAAATATGGCCCGGCTGCACCAGGTCAGAAGCCTTGGCGTTCTTCGCCACCGCCGCCTGAACGGTGCGGGCGCGGTCAGCGGCAGAAATGCCGGTGGTGACGCCTTCGGTGGCTTCGATCGACAGGGTAAATTTGGTGCCGAACCCCGAGGCGTTGCGCTGAACCATCAACGGCAGGCCCAGCTGCTCACAGCGATCACGGGTCATCGGCATGCAGATCAGGCCACGACCGAAACGGGCCATGAAGTTGATGGCTTCCGGCGTGCAGTGCTCCGCTGCCATGACCAGGTCGCCTTCATTCTCGCGGTCCTCGTCGTCCATCAGAATCACCATCTTGCCCTGACGGATGTCTTCAATAATGTCTTCTATGCTGTTCAGTGCCATAGGTTGTTGCACCCTTGCAGTTCGCGGGCTCCGGCCTTCGGAGCGAACAAACCGTGAATTTGAAAAGTTACCGTGGCGCCAGGATCAGACGCTGATCCTCACCCACCTGACGACGATCCCGCACCGTCCATTGCACTTTGTCCGCCATGGTTTCCAGTGGCAGGTGGGCGGTTGGCCGCCCGGTACTGCCCAAAAATATCGGCGCCTGGTAAAGCCAGAGCTCGTCGACCAGGCGCTCATCGATGAAGGTTCCGGCCAGTGTCGGGCCGGCCTCCACCAGCAGTTCGTTGATGCCCAGGTCACCCAGGGCATCCAGCAGTTCCCGTACATCAATGCCGTTGTCTTTCCAGGCAACCCCGGTGAGACTGATCCCCAGGGCCGCAAGATCCTGCGCCGGCGCAGTCGCCAATGTCGGTGATGCACAGAACACCTGTACGTTGCCACCCTGCAGGATTCTGGCGCCCGGCGGCGTTCTCGCGTCCCGATCAGCAATCACTCGCAACGGCTGGCGGGACGGTTCGGTGGCATCGCCAATGTCGCCGAGCTCCTCACGCCTGACGGTGAGCGAAGGATCATCGGCCAGCACCGTGCCCACCCCGGTGAGGATGGCGTCGCTGATGGCTCTCAGCCGCTGCACATCCTGACGGGCCTCGGCTCCGGTGATCCACTGGCTCTCACCTGACGCCATTGCCGTACGGCCGTCCAGACTGGCCGCCATTTTCAGCCTTACAAAAGGACGCCCTGAATTCATCCGTTTCATGAAACCGGGATTCAGGCGGATCGCTTCATCGGCCAGCAACCCCTCGGTTACCCGAATCCCGGCGTCCCGCAGCATGTCCAGGCCGCGCCCGGACACTGATGGATTGGGGTCCTTGGTGGCCGCGAACACATGGGCAACACCGGCCTCAATCAGGGCTTTCGCACAGGGTGGCGTGCGGCCAAAATGGCTGCACGGCTCCAGAGTCACGTAGGCCGTCGCTCCCCGGGCTGCCGGCCCGGCCTGACTGAGAGCACGGATCTCGGCGTGGGCCTCACCGGCGCGTTCATGCCAGCCCTCACCCAGAATCCGGCCGCCACGGGCAATGACGCAGCCCACCCTCGGGTTCGGGTGCGTGGAGTAGCGGCCGCGCCACGCCAACTGCACCGCGCGGGCCATGAATGCAACATCCCGGCTGTCGATCATGCCTTGCCTTTGGAGGAATGGTTGTCCGCAAGAACCTTGGCCACATCCACCGGATCTTCTCCGGAGCTGACCGACAAGCGTTCGATCTCTTCCTTGAACTCGTTAATATCCTGAAAACTGCGGTACACCGACGCAAACCGCACGTAGGCCACCTTGTCCAGCTGGCGCAGTTCGGTCATCACCTCCTCGCCCAGCTGCATGGATTTGACCTCGCGCTCCCCCGTGGCCCGCAGCCGGAAACGGATCCGGTTCAATGCCGCATCAATTTCCTCAATGCTGACAGGACGCTTCTCCAGTGCCTTCATGAGGCCCGATCGCAGCTTTTCCTCGTCGAACGGCTGACGGGTACCGTCCTGCTTGACCACCCGCGGCATCACCAACTCGGCTGATTCGAAGGTGGTAAAGCGCTCACGACAGGACAGGCACTCGCGA
This sequence comes from Marinobacter sp., assembly GCA_017643965.1. GTDB lineage: Bacteria > Pseudomonadota > Gammaproteobacteria > Pseudomonadales > Oleiphilaceae > Marinobacter. Next base: position 4,748 of record JAEPMM010000110.1, on the reverse strand, counting down.
CGACGACGCACCTGATCACCCTCGGCCACCAGCCGGGAGTCGATCACCTTTGTATCTGCTTCACCACAGAAGGGACAGTGCATAGTCGGGAACTCCGGAAAGTAGCCGGGGAAGAGTCACCGGGGTCAGGATGGGCGGGCAACCTTGTGGATTGCCCGGCCCGATTCCCTGAGTTTAGCCCGCGTAGACCGGGAAGCGAGCGCACAGGGCTTCTACCTGCTCGCGCACGCGGGTGTTGACCGCTTCGTCTTCGAGATTGTCGAGGATGTCACAGATCCAGCCCGCCAGATCACGACACTCGGCTTCACCAAACCCACGGGTGGTGATGGCCGGCGTGCCGATCCGCAGACCGGAGGTCACGAACGGTGAGCGCGGGTCATTGGGAACCGCGTTCTTGTTCACGGTGATGTGGGCACGGCCGAGGGCCGCATCGGCGTCTTTACCGGTGATGTCCTGCTTGCTCAGGCTGAGCAGGAACAGGTGGTTCTTGGTGCCACCGGACACTACGTCGAAACCGCGCTCAACAAACACCTCTGCCATGGCCGCAGCGTTCTTGACCACTTGCTTCTGGTAGGTCTTGAACTCGTCGCTCATGGCCTCCTTGAAGCAGATCGCCTTGGCGGCAATCACGTGCATCAGCGGGCCGCCCTGACCACCCGGGAACACCGCGGAGTTCAGTTTCTTCTGCAGGTCGGCGTCGTCGCAGGCCAGAATCAGGCCACCGCGGGGACCGCGCAGGGTCTTGTGGGTGGTAGTTGCGATCACATGGGCGTGGGGAACCGGATCCGGGTAGACGCCGGCGGCGACCAGACCGGCCACGTGGGCCATGTCGACAAACAGATAGGCACCCACTTTGTCTGCAATTGCACGGAAACGGGCAAAATCCAGTTCCTGGGAATACGCCGAGAAGCCGGCAATGATCATCTTGGGCTTGTGCTCAAGGGCCAGGGCCTCGATCTCATCGTAGTCGATCAGCCCGGTCTCCGGGTTCAGGCCATACTGAACGGCGTGATAGATCTTGCCGGAGAAGTTGACGCTGGCGCCGTGGGTCAGGTGGCCGCCGTGGGCCAGGCTCATGCCCAGTACGGTGTCGCCCGGCTTGAGCAGCGCCATGAACACGGCGGAGTTGGCCTGGGAACCGGAATGCGGCTGCACATTGGCGTAAGCCGCACCGAACAGCTGCTTGGCACGCTCAATGGCCAGATCCTCGGCAATATCCACGAACTCGCAGCCACCGTAGTAGCGCTTGCCGGGGTAGCCTTCGGCGTACTTGTTGGTCAGCACGCTGCCCTGGGCTTCCATCACCCGGGGGCTGGTGTAGTTTTCTGACGCAATCAACTCGATGTGAGCTTCCTGACGCTTTTCTTCCGCCTGCATGGCGTGCCAGAGTTCGTCGTCAAAGCCTGCGATTTTCATATCACGATTAAACATGGATGCGCTGCCCCTGTGTGCGTAGCTGCCCGAAAATTTGGGCCGCTATTCTATCTCACAAATGGGTGAAAAATCATCCTTTATACCCGCATAAGCCCCTCCGCAGAAACCGTCACACCGCAATCGGGGATGCCCCCGGGCGGTTTGCGTCAATTGCTATAGCCTGCCGGTTTCGCTACCTTACGGGGCTTATCTGGCAAATTCCCTTTTTACCTCCGAATCAACAGAGGACATAACCTGTTATGGCCCAGTACGTATACACCATGAATCGCGTGGGCAAAGTGGTTCCGCCCAAGCGTGAAATTCTCAAGGACATTTCCCTGAGCTTCTTTCCGGGCGCCAAAATCGGCGTACTCGGCCTTAACGGTTCTGGTAAATCCACCCTGCTCCGCATTATGGCGGGCGTGGATCAGGATTACATCGGCGAAGCCCGGCCCCAGCCCGGAATCAATGTCGGTTACCTGCCCCAGGAGCCGGAGCTGGACGACACCAAAACCGTGAAAGAAATTGTCGATGAAGCGGTGTCCGGCGTTCACAATGCCCTCGCTGAGCTGGACCAGGTCTACGCGGCCTACGCCGAACCGGATGCGGATTTCGACGCGCTGGCCAAGAAACAGGGTGAGCTGGAAGCCTACATCCAGGCCACCGACGGCCACGACATCGAGCGCAAGATGGAAGTGGCCGCCGACGCCCTGCGTCTGCCGGCCTGGGATCAGAAGGTCAACGTACTGTCCGGCGGTGAGCGTCGCCGTGTGGCCCTGTGCCGCTTGCTGCTGTCCGGCCCCGACATGCTGCTGCTGGACGAGCCCACCAACCACCTGGATGCGGAATCCGTGGCCTGGCTCGAGCGCTTCCTCCACGACTACGAAGGCACCGTGGTGGCCATCACCCACGACCGCTACTTCCTCGACAACGTCGCCGGCTGGATCCTGGAACTGGACCGTGGCCACGGCATCCCGTTCGAGGGCAATTACAGCCAGTGGCTCGAGAACAAGGAAAAGCGTCTGGAGATGGAGTTCAAGCAGGAAGCCTCTCATCAGAAGGCCATCAAACAGGAACTGGAGTGGGTGCGCAGTAACGCCAAGGGCCGTCAATCCAAGAGCAAGGCCCGTCTCGCCCGCTTTGAGGAGATGAGCTCCCAGGAATTCCAGAAACGCAACGAAACCAACGAACTGTACATCCCGCCCGGCCCCCGCCTGGGCAACAAGGTGATCGAGGTGGAGGGCATCAGCAAGTCCTTCGGTGATCGCCTGCTCTATGAAGATGTCTCCCTGAGCGTACCGCCCGGCGCCATTGTCGGCATCATCGGTGGTAACGGTGCCGGTAAGTCCACCCTGTTCAAGATGATCGCCGGCTTCGACAAGCCCGATTCCGGCAGCATTACCGTGGGCGACACCGTGGAGCTGGCCTACGTGGACCAGATGCGTGACCTGGACGGCAGCAAAACCGTGTGGGAAGAGCTTTCCGACGGCAACGACATCATCAAGGTAGGCAACTACGAGACGCCTTCGCGGGCTTACGTCGGGCGGTTCAACTTCAAAGGCAGCGACCAGCAGAAACGGGTGGGCGATCTGTCCGGGGGCGAGCGTAATCGCCTGCACCTGGCCAAACTGCTCAAGGAGGGTGGCAACGTCCTGCTGCTGGACGAACCCACCAACGACCTGGACGTGGAAACCCTTCGTGCGCTGGAAGAAGCCCTGCTCAACTTCCCCGGCTCCGCGCTGGTGATTTCCCACGACCGCTGGTTCCTGGACCGGGTTGCCAGCCACATCCTGGCGTTTGAAGACGACGGCGAGGTGGTGTACTTCGAAGGTAACTTCACGGAATACGATGAAGACTTCAAGAAGCGTAAGGGCGACTCGGCGATGCAGCCCAAGCGCATGAAGTACAAGAAGCTGGCCTGATGGCAAAAACCCGAACCGCCTACGTCTGCACCGAGTGCGGTGCAGACTATTCCAAATGGCAGGGCCAGTGCACGGCCTGCCAGGCCTGGAATACCATCAGCGAAGTTCGCGGCGTCAGCGCCGCCAGCAAGGGTGCCCGCGGCGCCCGCTTCGAGGGCTTTGCCGGTAGTCTGGCGGAGGTCCAGAGCCTGGACGATGTCAGCCTCGCCGAGCAAACCCGCATCAGCACCGGTATGCAGGAATTTGACCGGGTGCTGGGTGGCGGCCTGGTGGAAGGCTCCGCGGTGCTGATGGGCGGTCATCCCGGCGCGGGTAAAAGTACGCTGTTGCTTCAGGCGGTCTGCCATCTCGCCACCAGCGTGCCGGCACTGTACGTCACCGGCGAGGAGTCCCTGCAACAGGTGGCCATGCGCGCCAAACGCCTGGGACTGCCCACCAAAGACCTGAAAATGCTCTCGGAAACCAGTGTCGAGCGGCTGATGCAGGTGGCGGAAGCCGAGAAACCGCGGATTCTCGTGGTGGACAGTATCCAGGTGATGCACGTGGCAGAGATTGAATCGGCCCCGGGCAGCGTTTCCCAGGTGCGAGAAAGCGCCGCGTTCCTGACTCGCTTTGCCAAGCAGACCGGCACCATCCTATTCCTGGTCGGCCACGTCACCAAGGATGGCAGCCTGGCCGGCCCGAAAGTGCTGGAGCACATGATTGATTGCTCCATCCTGCTGGAAGGCTCCAACGACAGTCGCTACCGCACCCTGCGGGGCATCAAGAACCGCTTTGGTGCAGTCAACGAGCTGGGCGTCTTCGCCATGCTGGAACAGGGCCTGAAAGAGGTGAAAAACCCTTCGGCCATCTTCCTGAACCGCGGCGAAGAGGCCGCACCGGGCAGCGTGGTGATGGTGGTCTGGGAAGGCACCCGGCCCATGCTGGTGGAAATCCAGGCGCTGGTGGACATGGCCCAGGGCGGCTACCCCAGGCGCGTCGCTGTCGGCCTCGATCAGAACCGGCTGGCGATGCTGCTGGCCGTGCTGCACCGCCACGGCGGCCTGCACGTGTCGGATCAGGATGTGTTCGTGAACGTGGTGGGCGGTGTGAAGGTCAACGAGACCAGTGCCGATCTGGCGCTGCTGGCGGCCGTGGTCTCCTCTTTCAGGGACCGCGCCCTGCCCCAGGATCTGGTGATCTTCGGCGAAGTGGGTCTATCCGGCGAGATCCGGCCGGTGCCCAGCGGTCAGGAGCGGATTTACGAAGCCTCCAAGCACGGCTTCACCCGCGCGCTGGTGCCGAAGGCCAATGTGCCGCGCAAACCTGTGGAAGGGATGAGGGTGATTCCGGTGGCCAAGCTCAGTGATGCGCTTTCGGCCTTGGAGGAGCTTTAGGGTTCGGCCCCAGCCTGCTAGTGATGGAGCAAAGGAG
>JAEPMM010000447.1 GCA_017643965.1 Marinobacter sp. | reverse complement strand
CTCGACTACTACCGCCTCTCCGGCGACAGGCGGCTGATCTACGGCGGCGGCGTGGTGTACGGCGCCCGCGACCCGGCCAACATCGAGCGACTGGTGCGCCCCAACATGCTGAAAACGTTTCCGGAGCTCGCCGGTGTCAGGATCGACTACGCCTGGACCGGCAACTTCCTGCTTACGCTGTCACGCCTGCCGCAAATGGGGCGCCTGCACGACAACGTCTTCTACTCCCAGGGATGTTCCGGTCACGGCGTAACCTTCACCCACGTCGCCGGCAAAGCTCTGGCTTTGGCCATTCAGGGCCAGGCCGAGCGCTTCGATGCCTTCGCCAGCCTGCCCCATTACCCGTTCCCCGGCGGGCGGGCATTCCGGGTGCCGTTCACCGCGATCGGTGCCTGGTATTACGCGCTGCGGGACCGGCTCGGGGTGTGAGTGAGCAACCGGCGGACCTGCTGTCGGCATTGCGAGGCGGGAATGCTATGATCACTGCATTCCATCGTGTGTCTAAGCGAGTTTTATGAAAGTACCGAAGCGATTACAGCCCCTTGTCGATGATGGCATGGTGGACGAAGTGCTCTACCAGTTGATGAGTGGCAAGGAAGCGCAAGTGTACGTGGTGCGTTGTGGCGATACCCTGAGGTGCGCCAAGGTGTTCAAGGAAGCGCAGAAGCGCAGCTTCAAGCAGGCTGTGGAATATCAGGAAGGCCGCAAGGTACGCAACAGCCGGCGGGCACGGGCCATGGGCAAGAAAACCCGGTACGGCCAGAAGGAGCAGGAAGACGCCTGGCTCAATGCCGAAGTCGACGCGCTTTACCGGTTGGCGGCAGCGGGCGTGAGGGTGCCGGAGCCCCTGGGGTTCGTGGACGGTGTGCTGCTGATGGAGCTGGTGGCTGATGAGGAAGGCAAGGCGGCGCCGCGGCTGGACGACGTTACCCTGTCGCCGGAGCAAGCCTTTGATTATCACGCCCAGGTAGTTGCCGAGGTGGTCCGCATGCTGTCCGCCGGGCTTATCCACGGCGATCTGTCGGAATTCAATGTGCTGGTGGACCGCAATGGCCCGGTGATCATTGATCTGCCACAGGCGGTGAATGCCGCCGGCAATAACAACGCGGAGCGCATGCTGGAGCGCGACGTGGACAATATGCGCCGGTATTTTGGCCGATTCGCGCCGGAACTTTTGAATACCGATTACGGCAAGGAGATCTGGGCGCTCTACGAGTCAGGCGACCTGCACCCGGACAGCAAGCTCACCGGCTGCTTCCAGCACGATGATACCGCTGCCAACGTTGACGAACTGATGGAAATCATCGATGCGGCAAAAGAGGAAGAATGGGAGCGACAGGAACGCATGAGGGACGCCGAGGAGGACTGAGGCCTCGGCCGGTGCTGGTCAGCCAGCAGAGGTGGTTTTCTCTTCGCTGATCATTGCTGACATCACCTGCTGTTCCCTAGGCCCCGGAAGAACACCCGTCAACCAGGCTTCGATGACCGGCTCTCCGTGTTGATTCGAGAGAATCGCTTCGGCCCGGGCCCGATTACGCTCATCCACCTCGGTGATGGTGAACACACAGGTGATGGTATCGCCAAAGTACACCGGCCGGCGGAAGCGAAAATTCATGCCGGACGCCAGCCAGCCGATCTGCCCGCCCACTTCCGTGATCATTCCTCCAACCAGCAGGCCATGGCAGATCTTGCCCTGCAGATTCTTCGCTTGCGCGAATTCATCGCTGTAATGGACCGGATTCTGATCGCGACTGATCTCGCCGAAGTAAAGAGTCTCTTCTTCCGTGAAGGTGCGCACCAGAGTGAACGAATCCCCGGTTTTCAGGCCGGCAATGGCTCTCTTTCGAATATCAGACATGATATCGGCCCCTCGTCGCCCAGCCGGTCACAGGTACCGACCGCCAGACCCTATCGCGCCCACAATCAGGCCGAGGATCAGATTGATACCGACCAGCCGACGGATTTTTCCAACCTGAACGCCACCAGCCGGGGGATCCTTGTTTGCCACCGCCTGCTTGAGCCGCCGGAAAGGCGCAAAATACACGTGGAAGTAGATCAGCATCATCACGAGGCCGAGCGTCTGCATGGCGTGGATGTGCCAGCCAGCACCAGCCATACCGCCAAACACACTGAAAATCATCCAGTAACCGGTGACCAGGAGCAAAACAACCGAGAGCCACACCCAGCGAAAGAATCGCTCAAGAGTTTTCGACCACAAAAGACCACGCTGGGAGGCTTCTACAACCTCAACAACGGCCGGGCGCATCGCCATGTAGGCGTAGAACATGCCGCCAACCCAGATCACTGCGGAAAGAACGTGCAGTGCAATTGCCAGACTCATCTGAATAATCCTTCCAATTAAAGTAAGCCGCTAATCTACCACGGCAGTTCTTCGCCATTGCTATGCCAGAATGACCCCGTGTTATCGAGGGTCAGGCCATCAATGCGTTGTGCCAGGCCCTTCGCCGATTCCTCGGGAGTGATCAACCCGCCAAAATT
>JAEPMM010000178.1 GCA_017643965.1 Marinobacter sp. | reverse complement strand
GTTACGGCGGTGATGAATTCGTGGTGCTGTTGAGTGAGATCAACGAACCCGGGCATGCGTTCGCGGTGGCGGACAAGATCTGTGAGTCCGTTGCTACGCCGATGATCATCGCGGGAGAGGAGGTGGTGCTCAAGCTCAGCATCGGGGTGAGCATCTACCCGGATAATGGCGAAACCGTTGAAGATCTACTGAAAAAAGCCGACAACGCCATGTACCGGGTCAAGATCCTGAATCGACAGCCCGAGGTGGGAAGCCTGGTGGTGCCAACTGGCCTGTACCGTCCGATCTAGTAGAGGATTTTGTCGGTGGTCAGGCGGTCGGTTTCCCGCTTGATCACGCCATAACACTCGCAACACAGGGTTTCGAGTTTGGCGCGGTCAAGCACGTCAATGTGGCCGCGGTGGTATTCGATGACTCCCAGTTTCTGCAGTTTGCCGGCAGCTTCCGTGACCCCCTCCCGACGTACCCCTAGCATATTGGCGATCAGCTCCTGGGTCATGGTCAGCTGGTTGCCCGGGAGGCGGTCGAGGGACAGCAGCAGCCAGCGACACAGTTGCTGATCGATCGAATGGTGGCGATTGCACACTGCTGTCTGGGACATCTGGGTAATCAGCGCCTGGGTGTAACGCAGCATCAGCATCCGCACTTCGGCATGGTTGTTGAACTCCAGTTTGAGCTCGGTGGAGGTCATGCGGTACGCAACGCCCTTGCTCTGCACAATGGTTCGGGTCGGCGTGCTTTCTCCGCCCATGAACACGGCTATGCCTGCCAGCCCCTCGTTGCCTACCACCGAAATTTCCGCGGACGCGCCATTGAGCATCACGTAAAGCAGCGAAATGATGCAATCGGTCGGGAAATAGACAAATTCGATGGACTGGCCGGACTCGTAGATGACGTCGCCCAGGTTCAGTTTAACCCGCTTGAGGCGTGGGAAGATCCGCGCTTTCGCACTGTCTGGCAACGCTGCCAGTAAATGATTCTGGTCGGGGTGTGTCGGTGTGTCTGGCATAGCCATGTCCCTGGCTGGGCAGTGGATGTTCTCCAATAGACCACTGACGCTAACACAAAAAGTGTATTCTTACTGCCGCAATTTTTGCAACAACAGTAAAGAGCGGCCCTCGCGGAGGGCCATCAGGGATCAACCGAAGTGGAAGAACGCCAGCTTGTTACCGTCGGGGTCTTTCACATAGGCGCCGTAGAACTGGTTCGGAATGCGCTGTCCCGGCTCGCCGTCACAGGTGGCGCCCAGCTCGATGGCCTTGTGGTAGTGGGCGTCGACGGCCTCTTTGGAACCCGGCTGCAGGGCCAGCATGTTGCCATTGCCCGGGTGGTTCGGCTCGCCGTTGAAGGGTTTGCACACCGCCAGCATGGGCGAGCCCATGTTCTTGCCGATAAACGCAATGCGATCCATGTCCAGCAGCACTTTCGCGCCCAGATCGCCGAGCAGGTCGCTGTAGAACTGCTTCGCCTTCGCCATATCACTGACGCCGAGGGTGACGTATCCGATCATTGGTGTTCTCCGTGGTTGGTTGTTACAGGGCTAGGAAATACGTTGAAGCTTAGTCTATCGGATCGTCCTGTCATCCCAGGTGAAGTTGGCGGCCCACTCCATGGCCTGTTGCAGCGGCAGCGGCTGGCTGTAGAGAAAGCCCTGGCCCAGTTCGCAGCCCTGTTCAATCAACCGCGCCTCGACTTCTGACGACTCAATCCCCTCCGCCACCAAGCGACGTTTGAAGCTTTTTGAAAGGCTGATGATGGCACTGACAATCATCCCGCTGTCGGCATTTTCCAGCATGTCGAGGACGAACGAGCGGTCGATCTTGATCTCTTCCGCAGGCAGACGGCGGAACAGGTCCAGCGACGAATAGCCGGTGCCGAAATCGTCCAGCGACAGTTCCACCCCCAGCTCGCGACAGGCGCTCAGGTTCTCCATCGCGCGGTCGGTGTCATCCAGCGCGGTGGTCTCCAGGATTTCCAGAATCAGGCGGCCGCGGATGTCCGGCGGGCAGTCCGCCAGGGCGTTGGCCAGATCGTCCCCGAAGCCGGGCGTGAGGAAGTGGAACGGGCTGAGGTTGACGCTCAGGGTGTAGGGCAGCGCCTGTCGGTCAAACGCCTGCAGCCGCGCGACCGCTTCCCGCAGCACGAAATTGCCGACGCTGCGGGCGTACTCGGTGTATTCGATATGCTCCAGGAACTGCCCCGGGCTCATCAGCCCTTCTTCGGGATGATTCCAGCGGATCAATGCCTCGAAGCCGGCAATGCGCTGTTGCCGGAAATCCATTTTGGGCTGGTAGTAGAGTTCGAGCTGGCCGAGGTTCAGTGCGTCGTCGATCTGCTCCAGCACCTTGACCCGCTCCTTGCGGGAGAAATGGGTATCCAGGTCAAACAGGGTATAATTGTTCTTGCCCGCTTCCTTGGCCGCGTACATGGCCTGATCGGCGTGGCGGATCAGCAGGTCGGCATCGGCGTTGTCATGGGGGTACACCGTGACCCCCATGCTGCCGGACAGCTGCAGTACATGGTGCTTGTAGGCGATGGGTTGGCGGATGGCTTCCAGCAGACGGGCGTAGACCTTTTCGTTGTCCACATCCCGCAGGATGGCAACAAACTCGTCGCCACCCAGGCGCGCCACCACGTCGTGGGCACGCACACGACCCAGCAGTCGTCCGGCCACGGACTTGAGTACGGCGTCGCCGACAGCGTGGCCATGGGTGTCGTTGATTTCCTTGAAACCGTCCAGATCGATAAAGCACACCGACACCAGGCCATTGCGCTGGTTGGCCTCATACAGTTCCTGCTCGAACAGCTCCGTCAGCCGGCGCCGGTTGGGCAGTCCGGTGAGGGCATCGTAATTGGCCGCTTTTTCCAGGCTTTTCTGGTGCTCTCGCTTCTCCTGGTACAGACGCTTGCGCTCGATCAGGTTACCCACGGTCTGCATCAGCGGCTCCAGCTCTTCCGCCAGCCGGGCCTTGTAGCCGTCAAAGCGGTTGGCAAGACCGATCAGACCGATCTGCTGATCGCCAGAGAACACCGGGATGCCGATGTAGGCACTGATCGGCGGATGGCCCGGGGGCAGCCCGCCGAGCCGTGGATCAGTGGCCAGGTCATTGGCGACAATCACCTCACCGGTCACCATTGGTAAGCCAAGGACATTGTCGAGGCGGTCGAAAATCAGGCCCCGTCGCTCAACCTCCTGGTACAGCGCCTGGGTTTCCGGGCTCCAGGCGATGTTGGTGATGGCACCGATTTTCAGGTAGGGCTGTTTATCCGCCCGATACAGCACTTCGCCGATGAACCCGAACTGGCTGCCGGTGAGGCCCAGCAGATCGCTGAGCATCAGCTCGAAGGCGGCCCGTTCGTTTTCACTGGTGAGAAACACATTCTGGGCCCGGTGAATGGCCCGGCTCAAATGGGCAACCGGGACATACTCGTTATTGTCCGCCGACAGAAAAGCCCGCTCCAATTCGTCCTCCACAAGGCTTGCCAGATTGCGAAGCACGTCGAGATCGACCTCGCTGAAATGGCGGGGCTTGTCGTCAATGATGCACACCGTGCCGATCTTGTAGCCGCTGGGTTCCCGCACCGGCATGCCGGCGTAGAAACGAATGAAGGGCTTGCCCGTCACAAAGGGGTTCTTACTGAACCGCGGGTCTTTGGTGGCGTCCTCCACCAGAAACAGCTTGTCCTGCTGGATGGCGTAATCGCAAAAAGCTACCGAACGGGGGGTCTGTGACACTTCCAGGCCCTGGCGGGATTTAAACCACTGGCGTTCGGCGTCTATGATCGAAAACAGTGCAGTTTTTACGCCGTAATACTGGCGCGCAATCCGCGTCAGCCGCTCGAAGCGCTCCTCCGGTGGGGTATCGAGAATGCCCAAACGCTCGAGCGCAGCGAGTCTGCGTTGTTCGATGCCCGGACTCACCATTGCCATGCTCCGAAAAAAGGTACGGATAGAAACGTTACCGCGATTGTGCGGCGTAAGCTCGATATTTCAACGCTTGATTGCAACCGCGAATGAATACTCTGACGTGGCGCAGACAGATCAGTTCGCAAAATGCTTCAACAGGCCAGTGAGCCAGAGATCAGCGGATTGAATGTGCAGGGAGAGATCCGGAGAACAGAAAGCGAAACGGAGATGGAGACAAAGCGGGAAAGTGGTCGGCGTGGCAGGATTCGAACCTGCGACCCCTTCGTCCCGAACGAAGTGCGCTACCAAGCTGCGCCACACGCCGATCAACGGGCGGTATTATACGGATTCGCTTTGCTTTTACCAGCCCTCCGCCGATAAAAGCGCGTCGGTAAATGCGCTGAGATTGTCGTACACGCTGACCTCGGCACCCGGAATCGGCCGGGCCTCCAAGTGGCGTTCGGTGTCCCGGCCGTTGCCGGTTCTGACCAGCACCGGGCGACAGCCGGCGGCGTGGCCGGCTTCCAGATCCTTGCGGCTGTCGCCAGTCATGATGGCACCGCGCAGGCTGTCCAGATGGAAGTGCCCGCGGATCTGCTCCAGCAGTCCGGTCAACGGCTTGCGGCATTGGCAATGATCGTCCGGATGGTGCGGGCAATAGGCAATGAAGTCGATGCAGCCACCGGCGGCTTCCACGAGCTGCTCGAGCTTGTCGTGCATGGCGTCGAGGCCGTCGGTGTCGTAGAAACCGCGGGCGATGCCGGACTGGTTTGTGGCAATGGCGATGCGATGCCCGGCATTGCAGAGCCGCGCTATCGCGTCAATGCTGCCGGGAATGGGCACCCACTCATCCGCTGAGCAGATGTAATTGCCATCGTATTGGTTGATGACGCCATCCCGGTCCAGAATGATCAGCATGGTGCTTTTTCGGTTGCCTCTGTCTCAGCTCGCTGTCGGCAGCAGAGAAATATCGGCTACCCGCAGGAACAGGTTTCGGAGCTGGTTGAGCATCGCCAGACGGTTGTTACGGATGGCTTCATCCTCCGCCATCACCATGACGTCGTCAAAGAATTTGTCCACCGGCTCCCGCAGGTTGGCCAGCGAGGTCAGCGCCGCCGCGTAGTCGCCCTGCTCGAACAACGGCAGCACCTTGTCCGCCTGCTGACTGATGTGCTCCGCCAGCGCCTGTTCGGCCTGATCCTGCAGCAGGTTCTTGTCAACGGTCTCGCCCACGGTGTCGCCACCCTGTTTGGTAAGAATGTTGGACACCCGCTTGTTGGCACCAGCCAGTGCCAGGGCTTCGGGCAGCTGGCGGAAGGCCTCCACCGCTTTCACCCGACGGTCGAAGTCCAGCGGTTTGGTGGGCCGGCGGGCATGGACCGCCAGGAACACTTCGGCGCCGATGCCCTGCTCGTCGTAGTGGGCGCGGAAGCGCTCGAGCATGTAGTCCACCACGGTGGCGGCGGTGTTCTGCTCGGTCAGCACAGTAAAGTTGTCTTCCGCCCACTGACAGCAGGTTTGCAGATCCAGCGGCAGTTCCCGTTCGATGATGATGCGCAGTACACCCAGGGACGCCCGGCGCAGCGCGAACGGATCGCGGGTGCCGGACGGCGGCTGATTGATGCCGAACAGGCCGACCAGGGAGTCGAGGCGATCGGCGATGGCAACGGCGCAGCCGGTCAGGGTGGTAGGCAGGTCGTCACCGGCAAAGCGCGGCATGTACTGCTCATTCAGCGCCTTGGCGACATCGCCGGCTTCACCGTCGTGCTCGGCGTAGTATTGCCCCATGATGCCCTGCAGATCGGTGAATTCCAGCACCATCTCGGTCACCAGGTCGGTCTTGGCCAGCATCGCAGCGCGCTCGGCCAGCGCCGGGTCAGAGCCGATGGCGGCGGCAATTTTCTTCGCCAGCGCGGCCACGCGCACGGATTTGTCGTAAATACTGCCCAGCTTGTCCTGGAACACGATCGGCTTGAGCTGATCGATGCGGTCCTCCAGCCGGGTCTTGCGGTCGGTTTCGTAGAAGAACGCGGCGTCGGACAGACGCGGGCGAATCACCTTCTCGTTGCCGGAGATGACCTGAGCCGGGTCCTTGCTCTGCAGGTTGGCCACGGTGATGAACAGCGGCAGCATGTCGCCGGCGGCGGTGACCACGTGGAAGTATTTCTGGTGTTCTTTCATGGAGGAAATCAGCGCTTCCGCCGGTACCTCCAGGAAGCGCTCCTCAAACCGCCCCATCAGCGGCACCGGCCATTCGTTCAGCGCGGTGACCTCGTCCAGCAGGTCCTCGTCAATCACCGCCTTGCCGCCGGCCTCTTTCTCCGCCAACGCGGTGACGCCGGCACGAATCTGTTCGCGGCGTTCGGCGAAATCGGCAATCACATAGCCTTCCTGCTTGAGCACCACTTCGTAATCGCCCGGTGTCGGCACGATCAACGATTTCGGGCAGTGGAAGCGGTGGCCACGGGTCTTGTTGCCCGGGTTCAGCCCCATGATCGGAGTGTCGATGATCTTGTTGCCGAACAGCATGATGGCCCAGTGCACCGGGCGCACGAACTCGGTGCGGTAGGCGCCCCAGCGCATGCGCTTGGGAATCGGCAGGCCGGCGAGCGCCTGTTCCACCAGTTCCGGCATCAGTTCCACGGTCGGGCGACCATTTTCCACGGTACGGAACACCACCCAGGCACCTTTGTCGGTTTCCAGGGTGTCCAGCTGGTCCGGGGTGACCCCCAGTGAGGTGGCAAAGCCGGTCAGTGCGCGGGTCGGATTGCCGGCATCGTCAAAGGCCGCTTTCACGGCGGGGCCACGCTTTTCCACCGACTTGTCGGGCTGGGCGTCGGCCAGGTTGCGCACACGCACCGCCAGGCGCCGCGGTGCGGCAAAGCTTTCCACCTCGCCAAAGCCGATGCCGGCGTCGGTCAGGCCCTGGGTAATACCCGCGGTCAATGCGTCAGAAAGCGGTTTGAGGGCCTTGGGGGGCAGTTCTTCGGTGCCCAGTTCGACCAGAAAATCCTGTGT
>JAEPMM010000404.1 GCA_017643965.1 Marinobacter sp. | reverse complement strand
CGTTCGGGACAGCCCGGCCATACCCGCCCGGGATGAGATTGACCACCTGGCGTTGCGCTTCGAGCAGATGGCGGCCCGCATAGCGGCGCAGATGGAACAGCTCAGGGACAAGGACACCCAGCGTCGGCACCTGGTGGCGCGGGTGTCCACGATCTGCGCACGCCGCTGGCGTCTGTGCAGGGCTACATTGAAGCGCTGGGCCTGAAACACGACCGCCTCAGCGCCGACGAGCGCCAGGCCTGGCTTGATATTGCGTTGAAAGAAAGCCACCGCCTGGGCCGTCTGGTGGACGAACTGTTCGAACTGGCGGCGCTGGATGCAAGGGAGACCACACCGAGCCCGGAACCCTTTGTGCTGGCCGAGCTGGTGCACGACGTTGCCCAGAAACATGGCCCGGCTGCCGCCGGCAAACAGGTGTGCCTGGACGTTGGCGGTCAGCCGCCCACTGCTATGGCCCTCGGCGACCTGGCGATGACCGAGCGGGTGCTGGATAACCTGATCGGCAATGCCATTGCCTTCAGCCCGGAGGGAGGGCGAGTAACGCTAAGTCTGTCGGAGGACGACCGCGGGCTGGCGGTGGCGGTGCAGGATCAGGGCCCGGGCATAGCGGAGCAGGATCTGCCCCATATTTTCGAGCCCTTCTACCGCGGCAGTGGCGGGGAGGCATCCGGCCACAGCGGGCTGGGCCTGGCCATCGCCGAGCGGATGATGACGCTGCAGGGCGGATCTGTGCAGGCGGCAAATTGCCCGTCCGGCGGCGCACAGTTCACCCTGCGCCTGCCCGCCGCCGGAGCCTGATCGCCGATGTGTTGCGTTGCAGTCATCGGCTCACCGTGATCAATTCGTAACAACCCGGTGACGCCAGCGTGATTTTACGGTCACACACTCAGGGCTCGAATCCCAGAAACGGAGACAGGATCATGAAACGTACAGTTACCTTCGGATTGGCGGCGCTGCTGATCGGCCTGACAGGGGCCGGTGTCAGCGCGACCGATCGCAACAACAACGCCTCGGCCTTCGCACCGGACGATCCGGATCTGGCGGTCGCCACTTTCGCCGGGGGCTGTTTCTGGTGTGTGGAAGCGGCTTACGAGGAAAACGTGCCGGGTGTGGTGGAAGCCGTGTCCGGCTACAGCGGTGGCGACGAGCAGGACCCCACCTACAAACAGGTCGCCGGTGGCCGCACCGGGCACACCGAAGCGGTGCAGGTGTATTACGACCCGCAGGTGATTACCTATGAGGGCCTGCTGCAGGCGCTGTGGCGCACCGCCAACCCCACCGACGTGGACGGCCAGTACGTGGACCGGGGCCAGCAGTATCGGCCGGCGATCTTCTACCATAACGACGCCCAGAAACAGGCGGCAGAGGCGTCGGTAAAGGCACTGGAGGCGTCCGGGCGTTATGACGACCCGGTGGCGATCGAAATCGTGCCCTTCGAGACATTCTACGACGCCGAGGAATACCACCAGGACTACTACAAGAAGAATCCGTTGCGGTACAAGTTCTACACCCACAACTCCGGTCGCTATCAGTTTATCGATGAAGTCTGGGGGGACGACCGCAGTGTGGACTACTCGCAGTATCGTCCGGACGCCGAGAGCGCGTCGGCGGCATCCTGGCAGTCGTTCACCCGACCGGACGACGACACCCTGAAACAGCAGCTGACCGACGAGCAATACCGGGTGACGCAGGAAGACGGCACCGAGAAGCCCTTCGACAACGCCTACTGGGACGAGAAGCGCCCCGGCCTCTATGTCGACGTGGTGTCCGGGGAGCCGCTGTTCTCGTCACGGGACAAGTACCGCTCCGGTACCGGCTGGCCGAGCTTCACCCGCCCGCTGTCGTCTGATGCGGTGGTGGAAAAGGCCGACCGTTCCCTGTTCATGACCCGCACGGAAATCCGCAGCGCTATCGCGGACTCCCACCTCGGGCATGTGTTTGATGACGGCCCTGCGCCGACCGGTCTGCGCTACTGCATGAACTCCGCGGCACTGCGCTTTATCCCGCTGGAGGACATGGCCGAGGCCGGTTATGGCGAATACGTCAGTGCGGTGAACGCCGACGGCGACAATCCGGTGGCGGCGTCACAACCATAGGTCGCTGACCGGTGTCTGCGGGCTGAAATGGTGCAGCACCTGCGCCTGCAGCAGTTCCGCGGTGGCGATGGCGTCAATCAGCGCGTTGTGGGCAGCGTAATGGGGCAATCCGTAGCGCTGGCGACTGTCGGCGAGCCGGATCGACACCGGTTTCTTGCCGGTGAGTTTCTGCCACCGGGTGGGGATACGGTCGGGGTGCAGGTGCGCCTCGATCGCCATGGTGTCGATCAGCGGAAAGTGGATGCCTTCCCCCAGGCGCCACTGCATCGCGACATTGAAGAACGGCCGCTCGATGCTGCGGTAATGCACCACCGCAATCCGCCCGGCCATGGCCTCCAGCACCTCATCGAGCACGTCACTCAGGTCCGGCGCCTGGTTGATGTCGGTATGGGTAATGCCGTGAATGGTGATGGAGGTCTGGTGCAGGGGCAATTGTGGCCGCACGACCCAGTGGCGGCCCATGCCCAGCTGGATGCCGTCCAGTGTGAACGGCACCAGGCCGATGCTGACGATGGAGTGTTTGTCCGGGTCCAGCCCCGTGGTTTCGAAATCCAGCGCCACCAGCGGCGCGTCGGCAATGACCGTGTCCGGTGCCACACAGCCGGCCTGGTAGAACGATTGCAGGCGCGCATCGCGGGCCTGTTCCTCCAGCTGGGCAAGCTCGTCGGGCCAGTGCGTCTTGCCGGCATCACCAAACTCAGACATGCCGGCTGACCTGCGCGGTGTAGCGGAATTTCAAGAACTTCTGGGCATTGCTGACCACCTGGAAGGCGTCTTTCAGGTGGCTGCGCTCGAACGGTGACAGGTCCTCCGGGCGCACGTTGTTGTCCGGCTCACGCCCCGCCTCGATGGCCAGTGCCTGGTGGCGAATACGCACGATGGAGATGAATTCCAGCGCGTCCCGCAGGTTGCCGACGCCGGCTTCGGGGATCAGCTTGGTTTCGGCAATGGCCTTGAGGCGCTCGAAGGAATTCTGCGCACGGGAGCCGCACGCCAGGGCGTGCACACGAATCAGGTCCGACAGCGGTGCCGTGCCCCGCCGTTTGAGGTTGAAGGTCTTGTTGTGCT
>JAEPMM010000301.1 GCA_017643965.1 Marinobacter sp. | reverse complement strand
TCGCCCCGAAGTTCTGATCAGTGTCTACGCTCCGCAGGGGAGCGCTATTGCCACCACGGATCAAAGTGTCAGACGCCTGGAAGCGATTCTGATGGACATGCCGGAGGTGAAAAGCCTTTCCGCTTACATCGGTGCCGGTGCACCCCGATTCTTCGTATCGGCCAACCCCGAGCAGCCGGACCCGGCATTTGCCACGTTGATTGCCACTGGGGAGGACGTTGAAGGGCGCGATCGCATCATCTCGGCATTGGAAACCAGAATCGCGGCGGGTGAATTTCCGGAGGCACGAGTGCGTGTAACGCGTTTGCTGTACGGTCCGCCGGTGGTCTGGCCGGTCAGTTTTCGTGTGCTGGGTCCGGAAGCCGATCAGCTCAGAGAGATCGCGCACCAGATCCGGACTCTCATGACCGGGCATCCGAACATCGTCATGCCGCATCTCGAATGGGACGAGCGCGTACCCACGCTCTATCTTGATATGGACCCGGAAAATCTGGGTTGGATGGGCCTGACCCCGGCAGAGGTTGCCCGGCAACTCCAGTTCCAACTTCGCGGAGTGGCCGTCACCGAACTGCGCCAGGGCATAAGGAGCGTTCAACTGGTGGCGCGTAATGCACGTGGCGAAGTGATCATGCCGGAAGATCTTGAGATCAAAACCCGCGACGGCCGCAAACTTTCCGTACAGCAACTGGGCAAGTGGCAGGTTCGTTACGAGGACCCCGTCATAAAGCGTTACAACCGTGACCCCTTCCTGGCCGTTCAGGCCGATGTAGAAGGTGCCCAGCCACCGGATGTTACCAAGGAGATATGGAGTGCGATGACGGGCCTGCGCGAACAGTTGCCGGAGGGTTACCGTATTGAAATCGGCGGTACGGTGGAACAATCAGCCAAAGCCAATGCTTCAATCCAGACATTACAACCGGTGATGTTGGCGTTGATGCTGATCTTTATCATGCTTCAGATGCGTTCCTTTATCGGCACATTGACTGTTCTTGCCACCGCGCCACTGGGTCTGATCGGGGCTGTGCTGGCTTTGCTGCTGTTTAATCAACCCTTTGGCTTTACCGCGCTGCTGGGGCTGATTGGCCTGGGCGGCATCCTGATGCGAAATACCATGATTCTGACGCAGCAGGTGCAGGACAACTTCAAAGCAGGAATGGCTGCCCGGGAAGCCGTTGTCGAAGCGGCAGTCCAACGTGCCCGCCCCGTGGTACTCACCGCCCTGGCGGCCGTTCTGGCGTTTGTACCTCTGACCTTTGACCTGTTCTGGGGGCCGCTGGCTTATGTCCTTATCGGTGGCGTGGCGGTCGGCACTCTGATCACGCTATTGTTTGTGCCGGCGCTTTATGCCCTTTGGTTTCGATTAAAGAACGAACGCTGAGATTAGATCGGCCCCACAGTTTAGACTGGTTCAGGCATCCCAAAGCTAGCTGAAACCCCTGACCTGCACCCAGCTTCCTTTCCATGTGATCGTCTGGCGTCCGTGATTTGCTCCATCAATTAGGCTGTATGAAGCATAAGTGATTTGCTCGTCGGCCCTGAGCGGAGGCTAACTTGAATGTCCGCTTTTGTTTATTAATGAACCTTTGGCAGGTCATCCCACCGGGTCGTATACGCTGGCGACAAATACTCCCTCCGCATCAAATAAGCCGCCGGCCCAGCCTCTCTGGCCATGTAGACCGTCGCCCTGGATTTCCGGTTAATCGCATCCATCACCGCCATCAGGCGTTCCGATCTCGCAACATCCGATGCCGGCTCAGGGCTGGATTCAAACATATCCTCCTGAATACCCGCCTCTTGCACCAGATCGCCCAGCATGACCCCGGCTTTGGCGTAATTGAATCCATCCCTGTACATCGGGCGCAACAGGTGCAATGCCTGCTGCACAATAACCCGGGAATCTTGGCTGGCTTGTATCAGCTTCACACTGGCACTGCGTGAATACTGCGGTGCGCTACCCTTGAATGGGTTGGTCCGAATAAACACCATCAGCTCTCCAGCGTACTGGTTACCTGCCCGCAGCTTTACTGCAGCGCGGGTCGCAAAGTGTGCGACGGCTTCCTCTAGGTCGCGCAGTTTCTGGAGGGGCTTACCAAACGAGCGGGAGCACATGATTTGCTTCTTGGGGGCCGGCACATCCTCCCACGCCACACAGGGAGTGCCGTTGAGCTCCCGGGCCGTGCGTTCCAACACGACCGAGAACTGTTTTCGAAGCGTCGCCAGATGACTATCTGCCAGTTGTAACGCCGTGACAATGCCCATGGCCTTCAGTCTGGCACCGAGCTTTCGCCCGACACCCCAAACCTCCTCAACCGGCACCCGGGCCATCAACCGGCGCTGCCGCTCAGGATTTGTAAGATCAACCACACCGCCGGTTGCCAGGTATTTCTTGGCGGCATAGTTGGCCAACTTGGCCAAGGTTCGCGTGGGGGCGATGCCTACACAGACCGGCAAACCAATGTTCTGGTAAACGGTGTTTTTGACCGCTCGCCCAAACTCTTCGAAGGACACCACCCGGTCAATGCCAGTGAGGTCCAGAAAGGCTTCATCAATGGAGTAGAGATCCACTCGTGGGGCCAGGGCTTCGAGTGTGGTCATAACCCGTCGACTCATGTCTCCATAGAGGGTGTAGTTGGAGGAGAACACCTGAATGCCATATTGGCGAATTTCCGATTTGATGTGATGCACCGGCACGCCCATCTTAATGCCCAGTGCCTTCGCTTCTTTCGAGCGCGCGACCACGCAGCCGTCGTTGTTAGATAAAACCACCACGGGTGTATTGCGCAGATCCGGACGGAACAGTTTCTCGCAGGAGGCGTAGAAGTTATTACAGTCCACCAGAGCGAATACAGGCTGCTTCATTGCCCCTTGGTCTCTCTCAGACACACAGACATCATCCCTGCCCTCCCCGCTTCAGTGACCTGATCACATTGGTGACCACCCCAAACACCTCCATCACCATATCGCCCTCAATGGTGATGGGCGGGTACGCCGAGTTTCGTGGAAGGAGGCGAACGGGCAGAGGCGTCAGGTGCAATTGCTTCACCGTCATCTCGGTTTCAAGGCTGGCGATGATGATGTCCCCATGCTTCGCTCTAAGCGATCGATCCACCACCAGCACATCGCCGGGATAGATTCCGGCACCGCTCATGGATTCTCCCTGAACCCGCACGAAAAAAGTGGCGGCGGGATGCTGGATACACAACTCATTCAAGTCGATAGTTTTCTCAACGTAGTCTTCCGCTGGCGACGGAAAGCCAGCGGAGACCCGCTCCAGAAACATCGGGATATTTAGTCGTGAGACGGACTTGTAGTCACCAAGCGGAATGCAGGACATGCTTTACACCAGATACTGTTTAAATATACAGTATTTTGGCGGGACAATAGTCAAGGGTCAACCCACCTGCCCTCTAATGTCCTATACTCGAAATTATGCAGCAGCCAGGAAGGCCGGAGGAGTCTGTATGAAAAGCGTGATACTGATGTTTGTTGGTGGACTGTTAGGCGGTCTGGTTGGGCCGGTGACGGCCCTAGTGGGTGTGGCAGCCGGTTATGCGATTGGTTACGCTCTGGCATATACGAGCGCACCTAAGGCTGATGAGAAACAGTCTCCGTGCGGTTAACTTCAGCATTCTAGAAATTTAACCCTTCATATGTTCCCGAATCAGCTCCAACGCTTCTTCCATGTGTTCAAACCGGTGACTACCGTCCTCAAAGCTATGAACCGGAAAATAATCCCCAAGCGCTTTGGTAGTGTCGCTCCATGGCAGCAACTCATCGCCCTGGTCTAACAGCACTAACCCGCTGCCATGATGTGTGAAAGGGTAGTAGCTCGAAACCACTTCATGCGTCAGGTGATAAGGCTGCCCTTGGTGATCTCTACCCTGCCCTATCCAGGCTTTGAGCGACCGCACAGGATCTGTCACTGGATTGATGGCAACAAACGGAATACCGGATTCAGCGCCCAAGATACCCGCCAGCCAACCGCCCATCGAGGTGCCCACCAAAAGATCCGGGTTCACTTGCATCAGCTTGTCCAAGCCCTCTTCAATAACGTCTTCAGAGCCCAGGGTGTAGTCGATATCATGACCGTACACAGTGCCAAGCCTGGCGAGGGTTTTGAGTTTTTCCCTGGTAATATCAAACCGACTGGCGAAGCCGTGAAGGTAATAGGTCTTCAGCACATCTGTCACTCTGAGAGTTTTTTTCAGGCCCTATCACCGTTGATCGGGAAATACCCGTCTGGTCGCCTAAGCATTTTTCCGGTTGCCAAGCTACGAAAAGGGGTGTGGCTCCACGATGCTCACACCCCCTCGCATGTCGATTCACTGCCTCATTCATGGGCCTCGATCGACGGCTGCCAATACACATTATTTCCGAGCCGCGCAAAACCGATTGGCTGCCGCTTTCGGAAAGCCTTGCGTTGGTTATCGGCCATGGCGCTCTGGGCATCGGCGTCCCTGACATAGCGGGCAAGAGTCATAGCAGGGCTGGCACCATACCTAGCGCCAGGCGAGGCACACGTCCAGATGTGCCTGAGTGCCAGAGGGGC
>JAEPMM010000207.1 GCA_017643965.1 Marinobacter sp. | reverse complement strand
GACTGCCTTGGCAACGGGGTTGCCTGCGTCCATCTTTTCCTTCACGTCGTTGAAGGCGTCGAACATCAGCAGGGTACGCTTGAGCTGTTCACCGGCCAGTTCGGCCAGTTCGGAGTCATCCAGAAGGTCGACCAGAGTCGCGATGTTATAGCCACCCTGCATCATGCCCAGCAGCTTGACCGCTGTCTGCTTGTCCAGCAGCGGAGAAGACGCTTCGCCTTTCACAATGGCGGTCAGGAAAGCGGCCTTCACGTAGGCGGCTTCATCCACACCTGGCGGCACACGGTTTTCCAGGAGATACACCAGGGTATCTTCCTCGCCGGCCGGCGGGTTTTTCAGCAGATCGACCAGAGCAGCGGTTTGCTCGGCGTTCAGGGGCTTGGGAGGAATACCCAGGGCTTCACGTTCAGCAACGTGTTCACGATAGGCTTCTAACACGATATGGACCCTCATCAGTTGGAATGTCCCGCGCCGTTGGCTTCATGCCTTGGCGGGCGGTTTTTGGCGGAAAGGCCGCAGGAGCCTCTGAATAAGGCCTCAAATCACCGATGGGGTTTCAGGATTTATTCAGAGACTCCTTGATCTGGCGTTGCATTCTATAGGAAACCCCGTATAAAGTTAAGCTGGACAGTGGTCGGAGTCCTCTGTTAAGTGCGTTATACTCCGTTCCCCCAAACGCTGCTGCTGTACCAGAGATATGATCGACGCCCTGCAAGAGATTCACGATTTTCTGCCCTGCCGAACGCCCCATCGCTGGATCGAGAACGCCCTGGACCACCAGGACCTGATGCTGATCGACCACGCCCACTGCGAGAAGAAGGCCGCCTCGACCGCGCTGAGCCTTATGTATCGCTACGTGGATAACACCGAACTGCTCAACAAAATGTCCCGTTTGGCGCGGGAGGAGTTGCGGCATTTCGAGCAGGTGCTGGCGATCATGAACAAGCGCGGCGTTCGCTACGATCATCTCACTCCGGCCCGTTATGCGGCGGGTTTGCGGCAGCAGGTGCGTACGGACGACCCCGGGCGGCTGGTGGATGTGCTGATCGTGGGCGCGATCATCGAAGCCCGCTCCTGCGAACGCTTTGCGGCGCTGGCGCCGCACCTGGATGAAACGCTGGCGGATTTCTACACCAGTCTGCTGAAATCCGAGGCGCGCCATTATCAGGATTACCTCCAGCTGGCGCAGCAGGCCAACGGCGGTCCTGTGGATGAGCGGTTAGCGGTTTTCCTGGAGGCCGAGCTGGCTCTGGTCGAGCAGCCGGACACCGAGTTCCGTTTTCACAGCGGCCCGCTGTTATAGCTCACGGCACAGGGCCATCCAGCGATCAATGCCGGCGCTGCGGTATTTCTGTTTGTGCAGAATGAAGTAGAACTGACGATCGAATGATCGGCTCGCCGGCACGCTCAGCGGCACCAGGCTGCCACGGCGGAAGGCGTCAGCGAGGCACACCTGCGACAGGCAGCCGATCCCCAATCCCGCCTCCACCGCCCGCTTGATGGCTTCGGTGTGTTCCAGCTCGAGCAGGATGTTGAGATCCGGCAGCAGCCCGTGCATGCCACGCTCAAAACTCTGGCGGGTACCGGAGCCCGGTTCCCGCATGACCCAGGTGGCGCTGCGCAGATCGTTGTCGTCCAGCGCCCGCTTTGCTGCCAGCGGATGGTCCGGCGAGCAGAACACCACCAGTTCGTCGCCGCGCCAGGGGATCACCTCCAGTTCGGACGATTGCAGCTCACCCTCGATCAGCCCGATATCCAGCTCGAAATCACTGACCCGCTTGGCGATGGTGCGTGTATTGGCAACCTCAAGGGCGACCTTGGGCCGGGTCGGGGTGTTCATGTACTGGGCCATGACACCGACCGCCAGGTAGTTGCCGATGGTCAGGGTGGCGCCCACTTTCAACGCGCCCACCTCGGAGTGCTTGCTGAACGCCTGCTCCAGTTCGCCGGCCTGGGCCAGCAGCGCCTCCACCTTGGGGCGGTACAACCGGCCCAGCTCGTTCAGCTGCAGCCGCTTGCCCACCCGGTCGAACAGCTGGATGTCGAACTGGTTTTCCAGCTCTTTCAGCGCGCTGCTAGCCGCAGACTGGGACATGGCAAGGGATTCCGCGGCGCGGGTGATGTTCTGGAAGTGGGCCGCGGCAAGGAAAACTTCGAGCTGGCGGAAACTGTATTTCATGAAGGCGCTGCCATAATCGATTTGGTCGAATAAGGTTATGAAAATATCCCATTTTGTCGATAGGTTAGCTGCGGGTTAGACTTTATGCAATTCAGATCTTCCACTCAAAGCGAAACGAACAGGCGAGAGTTATCATGAGCAACCTGATCAAAGAGAAAGTCACCAGCGTCCGCCACTGGAACGACACCCTGTTCAGCTTCACCACAAGCCGCGACCCGGGGTTTCGTTTCAAGAACGGTCACTTCACCATGATTGGCCTGGAAACCGACGGCAAGCCGCTGATGCGCGCCTACAGCATCGCCAGCGCGAATTATGAGGAAGAGCTGGAGTTCTTCTCCATCAAGGTTCAGGACGGTCCGCTGACCTCGCGGCTGCAGAAAATCCAGGTGGGCGACGAGATTCTGGTCAGCCGCAAGCCCACCGGTACCCTGATCATGGACAACCTGCTGCCGGGCAAGAATCTGTGGCTGATCAGCACCGGCACCGGCCTGTCGCCGTTCATGAGCATCATCAAGGACCCCGAGGTCTACGAGGCCTATGACAAGGTCATCCTGACCCACGGTGTCCGCTACATCTCCGAGCTGGCGTACCAGCAGGAAATCGAGGAACTGCCCAACAACGAGTTCTTCGGAGAGATGGTGGATGGCAAGTTGCTCTACTACCCGACCGTGACCCGTGAGGAGTTCCGCAACAAGGGGCGTCTGACCGATGCCATGGAAAATGGCAAACTGACCCGCGATCTCGATCTGCCGGATTTCGATCTGGAGAACGACCGCTTCATGATCTGCGGCAGCCCCAGCATGCTCAAGGACACCTGCAGCATCCTCAACAACATGGGGTTCAAGGAAGCCCGCGGCGGCGACCTGGGACATTACGTGATCGAGCGGGCGTTTGTGGAGCAGTAACAGCCCGCCTATACTGCTGGCCAGACCGGCCTGACGACAACCCCGGAGTGCGAGCTTCGGGGTTTTTTGTTGGCCATTGATATCGCCTGATCAAACGTCTGGACGCTGCATGCTAAACGGAATCTGGCTGAGCTTTTTCATTGCTGCCTTTGCCGCTGCGCTCTGGCAATGGCTGGGGATGGGCGATTCGGAAGTTTTCAGTCGCCTGGTTGCCGCGCTGTTCGATATGGCCCGGCTGAGTGTGGATATCATCATTGTGCTGGCGGGTACCATGACCCTGTGGCTGGGCTTTCTGGCCATCGCTGAAAAGGCGGGGCTGATCCGCCTCATGGCGCGGGCACTGGACCCACTGTTCCGCCGGCTGATGCCGGAAGTGCCGAGCGGTCATCCCGCCATGGGGCTGATCAGCATGAACTTTGCCGCCAATGTCCTCGGGCTCGACAATGCCGCGACCCCCATCGGGATCAAGGCCATGCATTCGCTGCAGAGCCTCAACCCGAGCAGGGACACCGCCAGTAATGCCCAGATCCTGTTTCTGGTGCTCAACACTTCCTCGCTGACCCTGCTGCCGGTCACCATCTTCATGTACCGGGCACAACAGGGTGCCGCTGACCCTACTTCGGTGTTTCTGCCGATTCTGCTGGCCACCACCGCGTCCAGCCTTGTGGGACTGCTGAGCGTGGCGGTGATGCAACGGCTGAAACTGTGGCAGCCGGTGGTGCTGGCGTATCTGCTGGCCGGCGCGCTGGGGCTCGGGCTGCTGCTGACAACGCTGGCGGGGATGTCGGCACAGGCGCTGGCGGCCACCTCCACGCTGGTGGGCAATCTGACCCTGTTCAGTATCGTGATGGGGTTTCTGGTGATCGGCGCATTGCGCAGGGTCAATGTCTACGACGCCTTTATCGAGGGCGCCAAAGAGGGCCTCGGTTTCACCGTGACCCTGCTGCCGTACCTGATTGCCATGCTGATTGCGGTGGGTGTGTTACGGGCCAGCGGGGTACTGGATGCGGGGCTGGACGGTATCCGCTGGCTGGCGGAGGGGTTCGGCTGGGACACCCGATTCGTGGACGCACTGCCGACGGCGTTCATCAAGCCGCTGTCCGGAAGCGGTGCCCGGGCGATGATGCTGGAAACCATGGACAACTTCGGTGTCGACAGTTTCCCGGCGCTGATGGCGGCAACCATGCAGGGCAGCACCGAAACCACGTTCTATGTGCTGGCGGTGTATTTTGGCGCCGTCGGTATCAGCCGGATTCGCCACGGTCTGGGCTGTGCGCTGCTGGCGGACCTGGCCGGTATGGTGACCGCCATCGGTGTATGCTATTGGTTCTTTGGTTAATGGCGCAGTGACTGCGGCAGGGGTGACGTCTTGAGAAAAGCCATGGTGATCCTGGGGCTGGCGCTGGCACTGGCGGTGCTGATCAGCGCGGTATCCCGACCGATGGCGGTCGAGGAGCGGCTGGTGACTGTGCAGGCGCGGGAACTGATGCCCCATTTTGACGCCCTTCACCATGAGCCGGTTGAGGTTCAGGCCGCCATTGTCGATCTCGGCGACGACCCGCTGCTTTTGCTGAAAGCCCAGGCGGCGCTGCTGAGCTACCCCGAGATGGCCCGCAGGGTTTTTCCCCTCTACGCCGCCGAGCCTGAGTTCCAGGAGGTGCTGCGCCGCTACGGGGAACATGCGTTGCCACCCATTGATTATTTCCTGCAAGAACCCGTTGCGACCATCGAATGGATGAATGCGGCCTCACAACAATACCAGCGGGCCCGGGAATATTGGGCGCAGCTGCGCGGACAGGGCGGTGCAGACGCGCGGGAGCCGGCCGGCAGCGGCGACCTTACGCCGGAAGAAAGAGGCTGGTATGCGGTTAATTTTACCCGCGCCGAGGGCCACGACTTCCTTGGTCAGTTCGTGGTGGATGCCCGAGGCAACACCCAGTGGGTCCAGACCGAACGCGTGCTGGAAGGCATCGGCCAGTTCTTTGCCAGCGGTGTCCGCCAGCTGGAAACCCGGTATCGCACCGGCGACGAGATTACCGCCAGTGACATCGGTTGGGCCTCCGTTGACGTATTGGTGTTTGCCAGCGCGGTAAAACTGCTGCGGGCCGGGCGCGCTGCTGCCACTGCCACCCGCAGTGCCGGGGTGACCACCCGTTCGGCGGCCCTGGCTGCGCGCATAACCGGCGGCGGTCGGCTAATTCTGAGCAGTGCCCGGTACGCGAAATGGCCGGTGATCATCGGGGCGGGGTACCTGGTTCTGCGCCACCCGGGCATCATCAATGACGTGTTTGCCGGTATCGCGGATGTTCTGGGTGTGTCGCCGCTGGCGATTCAGATCATGGGTTGGTTGCTGATTCTGGTGCCAGCGCTGTACCTGATGAGCTGGTTGTTGCTGCCGGCCATCTTTGTGCTGAAAGGGCTGCTGACCATGCTGATTCGGTTGGCGGGCAGAGCGCCGAGGTATCCGGATTATCGTTGATTCAATCGCTGCGGGTTCAGCAGGGGACAGAGAATAAGGAGAGTATCGAGAATGGAAAACCGCACGGGATGGCGCAGGATCATGGTGGGTTTCCTGCTGGCGCTGGCGTTTGGTGTGTGCACAGGCACTCTGGTGCAAACCCAGATCAACCTTCTGGCATTGCAGAATCTCGGGGTCGACATCGGCTTCGCAGCGCGGCTGGAGACCACCCTTGAGGATCTGATGAATTTCGCTCCGATCTACGCCATCGTGTTTGGTGCCAGTTTCCTGGTGTCACAGGTGGTTGCCGCTCAATTGGTCCGCCGGTTCGGCCTCGGTACGCGAGCGCCTTTTCTGGCGCTGGGCGCCGCCGTCGGTTTGTGGGCGACGCTTCGTCTGGTCGATGCCCTGGCACCCATGCCCACTCTGATAGCCGCCACCCGTGGCGCCGGTGGACTGCTGGCCATGTTGGCCACGGCGGCGCTGTCAGGCTGGCTGTTTGCAGCGCTGACCGCTCGCCGGCTCAGCCGCCCTGCCAGAGGCACGGTGGCACTGGTGCTGCTCGGGTGTGTCGGGCTTTCGACTGGGGAGGAGGCACGGGCTCAGCCGTCGGTGGAGTATCGGGTGGAAACCGTGGCCGAGGGCCTGGAACACCCCTGGTCGCTGGCTTTTCTGCCCGGTGGCGGGG
>JAEPMM010000115.1 GCA_017643965.1 Marinobacter sp. | reverse complement strand
GCGGTGGTTGCCAATGACAACTGCCGCCCGGCGCCGGCACGACGCAGTTCATCGTAGACCACGCCGCCCACCGCCAGGATGAAGATACCAGAGGCCCCGGTGAATGCCGTTGGGAACGCGG
This sequence comes from Marinobacter sp., assembly GCA_017643965.1. Classification (GTDB taxonomy): domain Bacteria; phylum Pseudomonadota; class Gammaproteobacteria; order Pseudomonadales; family Oleiphilaceae; genus Marinobacter. The sequence goes on along the minus strand of JAEPMM010000115.1, from coordinate 8,657 downwards.
TGGCAAAGATCATCACCGACGCCAGCATGGGTGCCGGCAACTGGTAAGGCTTGATGATGTTGAGCAGCAACTCGGGAATGCGCGTCTGTTTGAGCGCCATGCCCACCAGAACGTAAAGCCCGATGTTGATGAACATGGATGACAGGTTCGCCATCATGCCAAAGTAGATCGCCAGCCCCGAGGAATACCCGTCCACGAAGAAGAAGTAGCTCATGGCGATCAGGCCCATACCGCAATACAGCGGAATCACCAGGCCAGACGAGGCGCTGAGACTGCCGGGCTTCATGCGCTCAGGAATACTGAACAAGCGCACCAGGTTGATCACGATGAACAAGCCGAACACCGCAGCCCAGGCATACTGCAACGTCATCGTGCCTTCCGACCCCGGCGACGTCGATAGCCTGCCGGCGTAAGACATCCGCGAGAACACCATCAACCCGTTCACCGCCCGCTGGGTACCCTGGCCCCGCCGCCACTCGGCGCGGTTGGCGGGCCAGCCCCGGGCGACGTGGTCCGCATCCAGTGCGGAGATCGCCGCCGCCATGGCAAACATGGCGATAAACAGAAACTTGGTCAGCTCGATGTTATCCAGCAGGAACGAGGCGAACCCCTGCTCCACTGCTTTGAACACGCCCAGAGCCGCGGTCGCATTCTTCTGGTTCTCCGCGTACATCAGGTGCTTCTGTTCGCACAACGCAACGTTGCGTTCAAGCGACTGACGGATGGAATCAGCGTCCGGTGGGGAGCTGAACAGATCATCCGGGTCAGGCTCGTAGGCGTCTATCCGCTTCTGAACCTCGGCGTCCACATCCATCAGCATGTTGCAGGTGGGTTCGGTCGCATCCGGGTCCAGCAGATAGTAGTTGGGCCAGGTCTGTTCCCCCACCCAGAGCATTCTGGAGTGGAGGGAATTGCCCATGCCAAGCAGTAGGGTAAACAGCAGAAGCAGCAGGAGGATTACCCCGTGCGAACGATGCACGGGGTAAAGGGTTTTGGAGCCTGCCGCTGAAAGGGCTCGCCAGTTCATGAAGGATCAGCCTTGAAGTTATTATTCGCGATCGCTTGCGGTGCACTCAGACGCAGACGGGTTGCTGGTGCAGCGGATCTTGCTGAGCAGGCTCATCATCTTGGGATGGTAAACCTTGTCTGCACCGCCACTGCCATCACGAAGCTGCAGGCGGTTCTCGCGGAACATCTCCTGGTAACCTTCAATATCACTCTCTGAAATTTGGATCCATTGCTTCTCAGGAATCGCTTCCTCCTGACCACGAATCAGGTTCATTGCCTGACCGTACATGCCCCATGCCACTTCCCGGGATTTCTGTGCGGTCTCGGCGTCGACAACGCCTTCACGGGCAATCACCTGAATGGTCAATTGTGCCAGTGGGTAGTCAACGATACCGCCCTTGTCGCCCACGCCCTTGTAAAGTTCCAGGGCCTCATACGCGAAGGCCGGAGCATAAGCGGTATCCACCGAGCCGTTGTTGAACTTGCCGGCAAAGTTGGTGATGTCGGAGGGCACAACCGTGGCCTTGACGTGGTTAACCATGTGAATGGCGTCTTTCTGGTAATCCAGGGTTGCCATGCGCTTACCGGCCAACTCACCCGCCGTGTCGATGCTGCGGTCATTTACAAACAGGTATCCTGCGCCGATGGGCACGATTCCCAGCACTTCGTAGCCGCCCTGCTGCATCAGCGGCGCGGCCTTGGGCTGCGCCAAGGTGGCCAGCACGGTCTTCAGGTCGTCATAGCTCGGAATCGCCCCAACCGCGCTGATACTGCCCGCGAACTTGTTAAACGGACGGGTGCGCAAATCAGTGGCCGCAACGGCGTCACACTGGCCGGAGTTGAAGTCACCCACTGCGACGCCTTCGTCGGTATAGGGGCGCAGATCGAAATCCACGCCGTGAGCCTTCATCTCAAGGGCATAGTCCTTGACCATATTGAACATGTCACCGTTGGCACCGATGACGTCGAACACGCACATCTTGACCGATTCAGCCGCAGCAAAAGGGGCCACAGCAACCAGGGACAAGGCAGCAAGGGATTTACGGATCATAATTGACCTCCGGGTCATTCTTGTGTTTGTAAGGGTTTTCTTTCAACGCCTGTGGACGCCTGCTTACAGCAGGTCGTCCAGGTTCATGGTTTCCACATCTTCTGCCCGCTCGGGGCTCATCTTGCCGAAAAAGCTCCGCGGCGTGCGGTAACCGTAATTCGCAGTCCAGTGTTTGTCAGAAGAGAACTGGATAACGTCGCGAGCGATTTCATCAAGCAACCGATAATCGTCGCTGACGACTATGGTGTTCTCGGCCTCTGCGAACCGCGCAATAACATCTTCCAGAACGTCTGGTCGGCCAAAGGTTTCCGCGGCTACGGCCTCAAGCGCCATGGATACACGGAGGCCAGAAGCGATCCCGAGTTTGGAGCTGTTTTCAAGAACCGCCCAGGGATCGGGAGCCAGTGCCGGCCGGGTGTCTGGCAATAACAGCCACACCAGGCTCCGAACCGCATTAGGCAGCCCGCCCCACTTTTCGTTATCAATACAGGTAGCCGCCCGCTCGGCCTGTGGCGCGATGTTGCGGGGAATGCCCGCCATTGCGCCGGAGTTGGCGTCGTTGACGATCGCCTGCATGCCGGTCAGCAGGCTCACCAGGAACGTCAGTTCGTCCTGATCCGAAAACAGGAATGGGCACTCAAGCTTTTCAGCACCGGGATCAAAGTCGTACGCGGCCATGCCACGCTGGAAAGCAATATATCGACGCTGTGCGGTCTCCGCATTCAGGCGCTTTGCACGCTCCCGGGCGTCTTTGGCTGCTGGCACGTTGCCTGCGTAATCTTCACGCAGATACTCCAGCTCCGCCTCCCATGCGCGCAGCTCAGAACAGTTGCCCGCCAGCAACATGATCAACGAACCAGGGATATCAGGTGGCGCGGTCACGCGTGAGAATGAATAAATAAGCGGATCAAGACTTTCACCGAGGGCACAGGCCATTTCCGTGTCAGACATCTGCAGCACATAGGGTGTTGCCTCTCCCTCGGCGTAGTTGGAGAGTACAATGCCTGTTGTGGTGTATATGGGATTTGCCGAGCAACCAGCCAGGAGGGCCAGTGCAGCGAGGGCAAACAGCTTGTTGCGCATGGCAACCATGCACCCGACGGTTTTATCCAGTGAAGAGATCATAATTCGCCTTGTGTTCTAAGTTGTTTTTATAAGTTCGGAGTGTCGGTACACACCCCTTGCACCTTCGACACCTGAAAGAATGCGGCGATTCTTCTCTCACAAAAATGGCTCGAATGCCGACCGGGTCATGCCGATCAGGCCAATGGCCCGGCAAGATAGGAAACTTCTGGAATTATTTTGATTAAAATCAATAACTTCAGAAAGGGCGCATTCGCAGTACATTTGTACCATTAATGAAACATTTTGCCACTGTGTTCCGGGTCGACTACTCCGCCAGCCCCATCATCGCGACCACCTGGTCCGTCAGGCCATCCAGACTCAACCCGCCATCCGGGCGATACCAGGTCACGGTCCAGCTCAGGGCACCGGTCAACAACCGGCGCACCACAAACGGTTCGGCCCGAAGATAGCCTGCGGCTTTTACCGCCTCCAGTACATCCAGCCACAACTGTTCATAGATGTCCCGCAACTCCAGCACCGCGGCCTGAGCGTCCTCCGACAGGCTGCGCCACTCAAACACCAGCACCGCCATGGCCTCTCCGGTCTGCCCGTTGATCGATTCGAGCTCGGCACGAATCAGTGCCCGGAGCTTGTCCCGGGGAGCATCCACGGCGTCCATCGCGGCCTGCATCAACGCGGTGTTGAGACGGATGGTTTCCACCATCACCGCCTTGAGAATGTCTTCCTTGGTGCGGAAATGGTGAAACAGGCTGCCGGACTGAATGCCTACGGCTGCGGCCAGATCCCGCACCGTGGTGCGCTCATAGCCTTTATCCCGGAACAACCGGGCCGCTTCCTTTAACAGACGCCCGCGGGCGCCCGCAGGATCGGAGACCAGATTTTCTGCAATCAGGGAACGGAGAATGGCGTCTTGAGTCACGGGCTAATCCAGGCGGCGAAACGATTTTGTAATTCTACCCGCAATTTGACTGTTTACAAACCAAGCGCTTGCTTGGTATTGTCGTTTTTATCCTAAGCCAACCTCCGTCAGTGACGCTTGCTCTGCTCCTGAACGGCCACCGGTCACAAGGCAACAACCATGGCAGATTCTCAAAAAACCGTTCGTATCGGCTGCTCCGCAGCCTTCTGGGGCGACACCGAAACCGCAGCGGCCCAGCTCGTTCACAAAGGCAATATCGACTACCTGGTGGCCGACTACCTGGCGGAAATCACCATGTCGATCATGGCCGGCCAGAAGATGAAAGACCCCACTCAGGGCTATGCGCGGGATTTTGTTCAGACCGTGATGGCGCCGCTGCTGGGTGATATCAAGGAAAAAGGCATTCGGGTACTGGCCAATGCTGGCGGTGTGAATCCGGTGGCCTGCCGCGATGCCCTGCAGGCATTGTGTGAGAAGGCCGGCGTGCAACTGAACATCGCCCTGGTGCTGGGTGATGACCTGCTGATGAAGAAGAAACAGCTGGCAGAGGCGGGTATCACCGAGATGACCACCGGCCAGCCAATGCCGCCGATGATGGTTAGCCTGAACGCCTACCTGGGCGCCCCGGGGCTTGTGGCGGCGCTGGAACAGGGTGCAGACATTGTGATCACCGGCCGCGTGGCGGACAGCGCACTGGTTCTTGCCCCCCTGGTTCACGAATTCGGTTGGCAGTGGAGCGATTACGACAAGCTTGCCCAGGGCAGTCTGGCTGGCCATCTTCTGGAATGCGGCGCGCAATCCACCGGCGGCAACTTCACCGACTGGCAGCAGGTCGCCGACGGCTACGCTGACATGGGCTTTCCCATTGCGGAAATCAGCGCCAATGGCGACTTTCTGATGACCAAAGCCGACGGCACTGGCGGAATGGTCAGCCGCGGCACAGTGGCCGAGCAGCTGGTCTATGAAATCGGTGACCCCCGCGCCTATCTGCTGCCGGACGTCACCTGCGATTTCACCGGTGTGGAACTGACCGAGACCGGCGAGAATCAGGTCACCGTACGCGGTGCCCGCGGCCTGCCGCCCACCGACAGCTACAAGGTGTCCGGCACCTGGCCCGACGGCTTCAAATGCACCGTTACTTTCCTGCTTGCCGGCCTCGACGCCAAAGCCAAGGCGCAAGCCGTCGCCGACGCCATTCTGGCCAAAACCTCCCGTATGTTCAGTGAGCGCGGCCTGCCGGATTACACCGAAACCAGCGTTGAGTTACTGGGCACAGAAGCCACCTATGGCGCCCACGGCCCGCGCCAGGATTGCCGGGCGGTGGCGGTAAAAATCAGCCCCGCCCACCCCAAGAAAGAGGCCCTGGTGTTGTTCTCCCGCGAGATCGCCCCACCCGCTACTGGCACGCAACCGGGCATTACCGGCATTGTCGCAGGAAGCCCCACGTGGAGGCCAAAAATACGCCTCTACTCCTGCCTGGTGCACAAACCCGAGGTCACCGTGGCGGTTGATCTGGGCGGCGAGAAACAGACGGTCACCGTGGACACCGCCGGTGGCTTCGATGCCGCCGCTGTGGCCGAACCGGCGCCCACCGGGGCATCACCGGCAACGGACACCACCGTTCGCCTGGTGGATCTGGCCTGGGCCCGCAGTGGCGACAAGGGCGACCACAGCAATATCGGCGTGATTGCCCGCCACCCGGATTTTGTCCCCTTTATAGCGGCGGCACTGACGGAGTCGGCCGTGGCCGAGTGGATGGCCCACACACTGAACCCTGAAACCGGCCGAGTCACCCGGTGGGCCCTGCCCGGTTTCCACGCCTTCAATTTCCTGCTGGAGCACAGCCTTGGCGGCGGTGGCGTCGCCAGCCTGCGCATTGATCCGCAAGGTAAGGCCTTCGCCCAGCAATTACTGGAATTCCCTGTGCCCGTTACCCGGGCCGCTCTGGAAAAAGGACAACGTTCATGAGCTATCAATCCATTTTTCACCCTGACCTGTTCAAGGGCCAGACCTTTATCGTCACCGGCGGTGGTTCCGGCATCGGTCGCTGCACCGCCCACGAGCTGGCCGCGCTGGGTGCCCGGGTGGCACTGGTCGGCCGCAAGGCGGAAAAGGTCGAAGCGGTGAAAGCGGAAATCATCGAAGACGGCGGCATTGCCTCTGCCCACGCCTGCGATATCCGTGAGGAAGAGTCGGTCAAAGCCACGGTCAAGGCCATCATTGCCGAGCACGGCGGGTTGCACGGCGTGGTGAATAACGCCGGCGGCCAGTTCCAGGCGCCGCTGACCGGAATCAGCCAGAAAGGCTGGGAAACCGTGGTGCGCACCAACCTGACCGGCGGCTTCCTGATGGCGCGGGAGGCTTACACCCAGGCGTTGTCCAAAACCGGCGGCTCCATCGTCAACATTGTCGCTGACATGTGGGGCGGCATGCCCGGCATGGGCCACTCCGGCGCAGCACGGGCGGGCATGGTCAACTTTACCCAGACCGCGGCGGTTGAGTGGGGCGCATCCGGCGTGCGTGTTAACGCCGTGGCCCCGGGCTGGATTGCCTCCAGTGGCATGGACAACTACCCCGAGCACATGCGTCAGTGGATTCGCAGCCTGGGCGACAACGTGCCCATCAAGCGTATGGGCACCGAATCGGAAGTCAGCTCCGCTATCTGCTTTCTGCTAAGCCCGGGCGCAGCCTTCATCAGTGGCGACTGCCTGCGAATCGACGGCGGGGCCTCCCAGGGCGGCCGGGTCTGGCCACTGCCGAAAGCCAAGAACAACGAACCCTACAACGGCTTCCACCGCGCCATCACCCCGAAAGTGTTGAGCGAAGACTGAGGAGCGCATAATGCAGGTCATCGAATCCACCGTAAGCCCCCAGTCGGAGGACTTCCGCGCCAACACTGAGGCCATGGAAGCCCACATCACCACCTTTCGCGAGGTGGAACAGAAAGTGCTGGATCTGGCGGAAGCAGCCCGGGAAAAGTTCACCAAGCGGCGCAAACTGCTGCCGCGGGATAGGATCAACCGACTGCTGGACCGGGGTGCACCGTTTCTGGAACTCTGCTCACTGGCCGGCTACAAGATGCACGACGACAAGGACGGCAGCATGGCCGGCGGTGGCATTATCGCCGGCATCGGCTACGTCAGTGGTATTCGCTGCCTCGTGGTGGCCAGCAACAGCGCCATCAAGGGCGGCACCATCACTCCGGCCGGTCTGGACAAAACCCTGCGCCTGCAGCAGATCGCCATGGAGAACAAACTCCCGGTGGTCTCGCTTTCCGAGAGCGGCGGCGCCAACCTGAACTACGCCACCGACATTTTCGTGCTCGGCGCCCGCGGCTTCGCCAACCAGGCACGCATGTCCGCCGCCGGCATCCCCCAGGTCACCGTAGTTCACGGTAATGCCACCGCCGGTGGCGCCTACCAGCCAGGCCTGTCGGATTACGTCATCGCCGTGCGCGACCAGGCTAAAATGTTTCTCGCCGGCCCGCCGCTGCTGAAAGCTGCCACCGGTGAAGTGGCCACCGATGAAGAACTCGGCGGCGCGGAAATGCACGCTCAGGTCGCCGGCACCGCCGAATACCTGGCCGCAGACGACGCCGACGGCATCCGCCAGGCCCGCAACATTCTTGAGGCCCTGCCCTGGAACGAACAGCTTCCACCGAAGCGGGAACTCAAATGGGAAGAGCCACTGCACCCTGCGGAAGAACTGCTGGGCGTGATCCCGGCCGATTCCAAAAAGCCCTATGACGTCCGCGAGGTTCTGGCGCGCATCGCCGACGGCTCGAAATTCATGGACTTCAAGAACGAGTTCGACGACCAGACCGTGTGCGGCACCATCCGCATCGAGGGGCATTCCGTCGGCATCATCGGCAACAACGGCCCGATCACCCCGGCCGGCTCCGCCAAAGCAGCGCAGTTCATCCAGCTCTGCGACCAGGCCGGCACGCCGCTGCTGTTCCTCCACAACACCACCGGTTTCATGGTGGGCACGCACTAGGAACAGAACGGCATCATCAAACACGGCTCGAAAATGATTCAGGCCGTGGCCAATTGCCGGGTGCCAAAGGTCGCAATTGTGATCGGCGGTTCCTATGGTGCAGGTAACTACGCGATGTGTGGTCGCGGTCTGGACCCGCGATTCATCTTCGCCTGGCCCAACAGCCGCACCGCCGTCATGGGCCCGGCCCAGGCCGGCAAGGTGATGCGCATCGTGGCGGAGGACAAGCAACGCCGCAGCGGCATGGAACCGGATCCGAAGACCCTGGATTTTCTGGAGCAGGCCACGGCCAAGAAGTTGGAAGACGGCTCCACAGCCCTGTTCGGAACCGCCCGGCTCTGGGACGACGGCCTCATCGACCCGCGGGATACGCGGCGGGTGGTGGCTATGGTTCTGGACGTGTGCCGGGAAGCCGAGGCGCGGCAGTTGCGGCCTAATACGTTTGGGGTGGCTCGGCTTTGACTTGGTTTTTTTGGGGAGCCCGCCTCGTGGATTGCTTGTTTGGGTGGGGGCACCGTCTGGGAGGGCGTGTCCAAAAACCGCTACGAGCACGTCCGTGTGCGCTTCTCTCCGGCCATCCATGGCCTCCGAAATTTT
>JAEPMM010000117.1 GCA_017643965.1 Marinobacter sp. | reverse complement strand
TGACGGCCTGCAGGATTCCCTGCGCAACGTGGCCCCCAGCTGCAACCCGGCAATCGCGGCGCCGTCGCGGGCCTGCATGATCGTCAAGACGCTGCTGGAAGCCACCAACCCCCACGCCGTACTTGCCGAGCAGGCCAACAGTATTCTCGCCGCCATCGAGCGCTCACTCACCGAGCTGCTGGAACAGGCCCGGGCACGGGGGGAACTGACATCCAACACTGACTGCCAACGTCTGGCGCGGCTCATCCAGGGCCAGATCATGGGATTGCGGGCCATGGGCGAACGGAATCTGCACGCCGAAGCGCTGCAACAGCTGGGTGACGATATGGCGTCCATTCTGGACTGTTACCGCACCCATCATTAATACACCCGTTGATCTCGGGGTGGTGGTACCTAGGTAGAATTGTCTCCACCACCCCGCCAACGTTAGACTTGATCCTGCTGTAACAGTACCCCGTCGGTTCTGCACGCCAGTGAGGACAGCCAAGCGCTTTCGCATGAGAGCGCTTGGCTCTCTTCACTTCAAGGTATGATTGTTATGGACAACCTTCATCACATCGTGGTGGTTGGCGGCGGCGCCGGCGGTCTCGAACTGGTCACCAGCCTGGGCAACAAACTCGGTCGGAAAAAACGGGCACGGATTACTCTGGTGGATTCCGGACTGACCCATGTCTGGAAACCGCTGCTCCACGAAGTGGCCTCCGGCTCCCTCGATGCCAACGCCAATGAGATCAACTACCGCGCCCACGCCCGCAAGCATCACTATGAGTTCCAGCTTGGCCGCATGACCGGGCTTGACCGCCAGACGAAACAACTGGTGATTGCCCCGTTTCATGATGAAGATGGCACCGAAGTGGTGCCCGAACGCCGTATCGCCTACGACACCCTGGTGATTGCCGTTGGCAGTACCGCAAACGATTTCGGGACCCCCGGCGCGCAGGACCATTGTCTGTTCCTGGACAGTCTCAAACAGGCGCGGCGCTTCCACAACCTGATGCTGAACGCCTTCCTGAGGAAAAACCACGAAGCCCTGCAGGGTGGCCAACACACCCTGAACATCAACATCATCGGTGCCGGCGCCACCGGTGTCGAACTGGCCGCCGAGCTGCGCCTGGCATCGAGGGAATTGCCGGTTTACGGCATGAATCACCTGCAGGCTTCCGACGTATCGATTACCGTGATCGAGGCCGCTGACCGGATTTTACCGGCGCTCCCCGGCCGGCTCTCCGCAGCCGCAACCCGGGAGCTGGAACACCAGAACGTGCAGGTGCTCACCGGCCAGCCGGTCAGTGAAATCCGCGCCGGGAGTGTGGTCATGAAAGATGGCACCGAACTGCCTTCGGAAATGACCATCTGGGCCGCAGGCATCAAGGCACCGGGTTTTCTGACCGCCCTGGAAGGACTGGAAACCAATCGCAGCAATCAGTTGGTGGTGGAGCAGACCCTGCAAACCACCGCAGACCCTGACATCTTTGCCTTCGGCGACTGCGCGGCCTGCCCGCAGCCCGACAGCGAGCTGACTGTGCCTCCGAGAGCCCAGGCCGCCCACCAGCAAGCCGATGCGCTGTTCAAAACCCTGTGCAACCGGCTCGAGGGCAAGGCCGCGATTCCGTTCGTGTACAACGATCACGGCTCACTGATCAATTTCAGCCGCTACACCACGGTGGGCAACCTGATGGGCAATCTGTCGGGGCGCAGCATGTATATTGAAGGCAGGGTGGCGAGGTTGTTCTATGTTTCCCTGTACCGTATGCACCAGGTCGCCCTGCACGGGTTCCTCCGCACCGGCATTATCTGGCTGATGGACCGCATCAGCCGCGCCATGCATCCTCGCCTGAAACTCCACTGACGCGGGCGCCCGGGCGCCGGCTGGAGCGGGTGAAGGGAATCGAACCCTCGTATGCAGCTTGGGAAGCTGCCGTTCTACCATTGAACTACACCCGCAAATCGGCTGCCGTTCCGGCAATATAAGCGGAGCGACCCGCGGCCGGCAAGTCCCGGTAACCGGAAATCCGATCACCGCCGCTGTAACAGTCCTGATATGCTGTAACCCTGGCAAATGGAGACCCGATGGACCCCACGTTCACCCTGATTGGCGCACTGATGCTGGTCATCAGCATTGTACTCAGCCCGCTGTCGAGCCGGGTGGGCATGCCTGTGCTGCTGATTTTCCTGATCGTCGGGATGATCATGGGTGAAGACGGCCCCGGCGGCATCAATTTCGACAACTTCGAACTGGCCTTTGTAATCGCCAACCTCGCCCTGGGTGTGATTCTGCTGGACGGCGGCATGCGCACCCGCGTGGAAACCTTCCGCGTGGGGTTACGGCCCGCACTGATGCTGGCCACCGTTGGCGTATTCCTTACCGCCGGCGGCGCCGGGCTGGTGGCGTGGTGGGTGTTCGACCTGCACTGGCTGACCGCATTGCTGATCGGCGCCATCATTTCATCCACCGACGCCGCTGCGGTGTTTTCGCTGCTGCAGGGCCGCGGCCTGCACCTGAACGAACGGGTCAGCGCCACCCTTGAAATCGAGTCCGGCAGCAACGATCCGATGGCCATTTTCCTTACTCTGATGCTGGTCACGATGATTGCCAGCGACGGCCAGGGCGCCGGCTGGACCGCCGTGATCATGCTGGTCAAGCAGTTCGGCATTGGTGCCACCGCCGGACTGGTGGGTGGCTATGCGGTGGTGGAGCTGGCCAACCGCATCCGCCTGACCCCCTCCCTTTACCCGCTGCTGGTCGCCGCAGCCGGCATAGCGGTGTTCTCCGGTACCAACGCGATCGGTGGCAGCGGGTTTCTCGCCATTTACCTTACGGGGATCGTGATCGGGAACCGGCCGGTGCGGATGATGCCAATGATTCTGCAGGTTCATGACGGCCTCGCCTGGCTGTCCCAGATCAGTCTGTTCCTCATTCTCGGCTTGCTGGTCACCCCCAGCGACCTCTGGCAACTGGCCGGAGCGGGGCTGATCCTCGCGCTGGCGCTGATTTTCCTGATACGCCCACTGACCGTGCTGATCACCCTGTGGCCGTTCGGCTTCAACCGGCGCGAATTGGGCTTCATCAGCTGGGTGGGCTTGCGGGGCGCCGTGCCCATCGTGTTAGCGCTGTTCCCGATCATCGCCGATTTGCCCGACTCCCAACTGATCTTTCACGCCGCGTTCTTCATCGTACTGGTGTCGTTGATCGTGCAGGGCACCACCATGGCGCCGCTGGCCCGCAAACTCGGGCTGGAAGTGCCCGCCGGCGAGGATCCCTATCGCCGCCTGCCGCTGGATGTCCCGGCCACCGGGGACCATGAGCTGATGCTGTTTCCCCTGCGCGGTGACAGCTGGCATACGCCCAGACCCCTGGGGCAACTGCGCCTGCCCGCCAATACCGCGATTGCCGGGGTGTTTCGGGAGCGGATCTGTCACCAACCCAGCCCGGAAATGGAAGTGTCCAGCGGCGATGTCATCGCCATGTTCGCGACACCGGCGGCGTTGTCGGAGCTGGGTAAGGCGCTCAGCGGGCGCCAGGCGCCGAAACACCTGGCCGAACGGGCCTTCTTCGGTGACTTTGTCCTTAACGGTGACGCGTTGTTAGGCGATGTGGAACAGGTGTACGGTATCGAATTCGACGAGCTCCCCCCCGAGCTGTCCCTGGCGGAGTGCTTCGCACGGCGGACCCGCGGACACCCGGTGGTGGGTGACAAAGTGATGCTCGGACCGGTCACTCTGGTGGCACGGGCCACCGAAGCGGACCGTGTGACCAAGGTAGGTCTGAAGATGGACGGCCAGGAAAAACCCCGGTCCGGTTAATAGATCACCAAGAAAGTTAACAAAACCAATTCACATTCGCCGCACCGGCTGTGCTATAAACTGTGCCAGACTCACATTAATCATTAGTAAGTTAAGCCCATGACGCTCCGGAATTGCCTCATTCTGTTCATCTTTGCAGCCAGCCTTCTGGCGCCGCTGCAGGGTGTTTCTGCGGACGAGTTGCTCGCCCGTGCCGATACCCGGATGCCTGCGGACAATTCCGCCCTGGACTCGCCGGCCGGCATTACCAAGGTGCTGGTACGGAAAAGCGAGCGCAGGCTGTATCTGATGGACGATGACGAAGTGATTCGCAGCTACCGGATTTCACTGGGCGAGAACCCCGAGGGTCACAAGCTGTACGAGGGCGACCAACGCACACCGGAAGGGGACTATGAGCTGGACTGGCGCAATGCCAACAGCGACTTCTACAAATCGATTCATATTTCCTACCCCAACGTGCGCGATCGGGAGCTGGCCAGCGCCTGGGGGCTGGACCCCGGGGGCAGCATCATGATTCATGGCTTACCCAACGAAGCCGGTGACATGGCGTTCGCCTACACCGGCCTGGACTGGACCAACGGGTGCATCGCCGTCACCAATGAGGAGATGGACGAGATCTGGCAACTGGTCGCCGATGGAACCCCCATCCGTATCCTTCCCTGATACGTTTCTGACGGTTATCAAACTGTCTTTTTTATTAAGTTGTTGTCATAACCCAAGAACTTTTACGTATCCTTAGTTAACATTTTCCCGTAGAGTGTTTTACACTGTTTCACGACTCCGGTAGTCAATGCCTATCGGGCCCGGTTTGACAGGAAGTCATCCAGACTTCTGGATCACAGGAAATATAACGACCAATAAGGGGATAAGATATGCGTAAACTGACGATCGCAGGGTTTGCAATGGCCGCCGCACTGACTGCTGGCTGCGCCACCACTGATCAGGGTGCTATCGACGAGGCGAATGCCAACGCCAGCTCCGCTGAGCAGACTGCTGAAAACGCCCTGAACACCGCCAACAGCGCTTCCAGCGCTGCACGTTCTGCCCAGCAGACTGCAGACGAAGCTCTGGCTGCTGCGAAAGCTGCCCAAAAGGCTGCTGACGAAGCAAACGAGCGCGCCAAGCGCATGCTCGAGCGTGCCAGCCAGAAGTAAGGCTGATACGTAACAGAAAAGGCCGGATAACTCCGGCCTTTTTTGTGTCCACAATTCCGTGGTCAGTCCCCCGAATCCTTGCGCCCGGGCGAGTCCAGACCCTGCTTCTGCTTCTCCATAAACGACTTCAGCATATCCATCGGCAGCGGGAACACGATGGTAGACGAGTTGTTACTGCTCATGTCGGCCAGGGTCTGCAGGTAACGCAGCTGCATCGCCCCAGAGTTCGTTGACATCACATCCGCCGCTTCCACCAGCTTCTTCGACGCCTGCAGTTCGCCCTCCGCATGGATGACTTTCGCCCGGCGCTCGCGCTCTGCCTCAGCCTGACGGGCAATGGCCCGGATCATCGACTCGTTCAGGTCCACGTGCTTGATCTCGACATTGGCGACCTTGATACCCCACTCTTCGGTCTGGGCGTCGATGATTTCCTGAATATCGATATTAAGCTTGTCGCGCTCTGACAACATTTCATCGAGATCGTGCTTGCCGAGCACCGACCGCAGGGTCGTCTGCGCCAACTGGCTGGTGGCCGCACCGTAGTCCTCCACGCGGATAATCGCGCGTTCGGGATCCACCACCCGGAAATACAGCACCGCATTGACCCGCACCGTCACGTTGTCTTTGGAGATAACGTCCTGGCTCGGCACATCGAGGGTGATGACCCGCAGGTCGACCCTGACGATCTGCTGGATGCCCGGAATCACGATGATCAGCCCGGGCCCCTTCACACCCTGGAAGCGCCCCAGAAAAAACACCACGCCGCGCTCGTACTCCGGCAGGATCTTGATGGCTGACCCGAGGATCAGCAGCAGCACCACAATGGGTGCAAGGTAGGGAATCAGATCTCCAATGAACATACTGTCTCCTTCGCTGGTTGGTCTTCCTCTGTGAGTTGGGTTCCGGTCAGTCTGCCGACTCTGTCGGCGTCACTTTCACCGTCAGTCCGTCAATTTCCACGACGCGCACGTGATGTCCGGTTTTCACCGGCTCGGCACTGACCGAGTTCCAGCGCTCACCACTCATGCGCACATGGCCGCGGTAGCCATGTTCAAACGGGGTAAAGTCATCCACCGCCACCACCTGTTCGTGGGGCATCTGCTCGGGGCCGCTGACCGGATCCCGTTTGCGCAGACCGATGAAGCGGGTCACCGTCCACAGAATGAACCCGCCGGCAACGGCGGCGGTGCCACCGACCATCGGCAGGGAGATGTCGCGATGGCTGCCGTCCATCAGAATTACCGAGCCGGTAATGAAGGCAATAATCCCTCCTATGCCCAATATCCCGAAACTGGGCATGAAGGCCTCTCCCACAATAAAGGCCAGACCCAGCAGTATGAGTGCCAGTCCGGCGTAGTTCACCGACAGTACCTGGAAGGCAAACAGGGCAAGAATGAGGCTGATGGCACCGATCACACCGGGGAAGATGGCGCCGGGATTGGAGAGCTCAAAGATAATGCCATAGAAGCCGATGATCATCAGAAAATAGGCCACATTGGGATCGGTGATCACCGACAGCAGGCGGGTGCGCCAGTCCGGGTCGGCTCTCACCAGCTCCAGGCCGGCCGTCTGCAGGGTGCGTTCGCCGTCCGCCATCCGCACGGTGCGGCCGTCAATCCGGGTGAGCAGGTCCGACAGGTTGGTTGCCACTACGTCCACCACCTGTTTGTCCCGTGCTTCCTCAGCGCCGAGATTCACCGCCTCCCGCACCGCCTCTTCGGCCCACTCCGCATTGCGACCATGGCGCTGTGCCAGACCCCGAATGTAGCTGACCGCGTCCTCCAGCACCTTGCGCTCCATGGCGCTGCCGCCACGCCGTTTCCGGTCTGTCGCCTCGCCTTCCGGCTGCTCCGGGGAGCCTTCGGCATCGGTGTCTTCGGGGTCAGATTGCGGCGGGCTCTCCGGCGCCTCATCCATGCCGGGCACGCCGCCCATCTGCACTGGCGTGGCTGACCCGAGGTTGGTTGCCGGGGCCATGGCGGCGATGTGGCTGGCGTACAGTATGTAGGTGCCGGCACTGGCAGCGCGGGCCCCCTCCGGCGACACGTAGGTCACCACCGGCACCGTTGAGGCCAGAATTTCCTTGATGATACCGCGCATGGAGTCCATCAGCCCGCCGGGAGTATCCATCTCGATGATAACCAGGGCGGCGTCTTCGGATTCGGCCCGCTGGAGGCCACGCACCAGGTAGTCCATGGTTGCCGGCCCGATGGCACCGTCCACCGAGAGAACCAGTGCCGTGCCACCGTCTTTTTGCTGGGCATAGACGGAATGGGCGAGGGAGGCCAGCGCCAGCACAGCACCCACGAGAAAGACCGTCAGCGAGCGGGCAAACGGTTTGGAGAAATGATTGGAGACGGTCGTTTTTCCCGGATGATTCGCGCCCATCGTGACTCCCCGCACAGGGTAATGAATGGCGAATGGGTCACCCGACGGGTGACCCCCACTGTCAGTATAGTGGGCAATCCGGATCCGGGTTACAAACTGCCACACTCAAGCGAAAGCGCGTGCGTGCAGTCCCGGGGTAAAGCGTACGCTGCCGGGTGGCTTCAGAACCAGAGTTGTTGCTTGTCCTCATCATCGTCGGTGGCGGCCGGCGCCGGCTCGTCACGCCCGGGCTCCTCCGCCGCCACCTGACGTAGCCGCTCGCCGACCATCGTGGGCAGGCCGTCGGCCTGGTCTACGGCCAGCTCGATCGCGCTGCGCTGAATCTCCACGTCGGGACGACGCTGAATGAAGGCATCAACGGTTTTATTGACCTCCTGCCACAACCACTCGCGATCCTTGTCACTGTACTCTTCGTGGGGACGATGCACTTCCAGCCAGACCTCGCCACCGGACGTGCCGATCTTGACTGGCTCCTTGATCACCCGCACCGGTGTGCCCTTGCTGACCTGATAGACAAACCGCGAGATGTCTTCGTTGTACATGCGGAAGCAGCCGTGGCTGACCTGCATACCCACCCCGAACAACTTGTTGGTACCGTGGATCAGATAGCCCTTTTCGCTCAGCATCAGTGCATGTGTACCCAGCGGATTGTCCGGACCGGGCGGGATCATGCGCGGCAGGTAGTCACCGGAAGCCTCGTACTCGGCACGGATGCTGGCGGGCGGATACCAGGCCGGTGACTCCAGCGGCATGGTGACTTCGGCATCCGTGAGCGGCGACGGGTTGTCGTCGGTACCCACACCCACCGGGTAGACCTGAACACCCTCGTCCGTGAAGTAATACAGACGGTATTCCGCCAGATTGATCACGATGCCCTTGCGTTCCACGTCCGGCAACACGTATTGGCGGGGCAGGGTAATACGGGTGCCGTCGCCGGGCAGCCACGGATCAATGCCGGGGTTGGCCTTGACCAGTTCCAGATAACCCAGGCTGATGTCGTTTCCGATGGCGGCAAACGTGTCTTCATAGCGGGTGGTCATCACGCCCAGGCGCCCCGCCAGATCTTCGTTGATGGCGAAGGTGGGCACCCGCGGTTCGCGGTCGGGCTCTGCGTCCGCGTCGATGATGCGGGTCTTGTCCTGTTCGGTCCCATAGGCCGCACCCCCGGAAAGCACCAGCCCGACGGTCACCAGCACCAGGAGTCGTTTAAACCACATAGCTTGTCTTCCACCCAACAGATTCGGTTGCTCGGCACCCTGCTTCACCGCAGTGCCGCCCATACGGTCACAATCGCCAGAACCACAAACAGCATACTGGCGCCAATGCGTGCTGTCGCCAACGGCAGGCGATCCATCAGCCATTT
>JAEPMM010000064.1 GCA_017643965.1 Marinobacter sp. | reverse complement strand
CTGCACCGAGTACTCCATGGTCTGGCGGGTACGCACCTCACCGATGAGGATCACGTCCGGGGCCTGCCGCAGAGTGTTCTTCAGGGCCACTTCGAAGCTTTCGGTATCAATGCCCACCTCACGCTGGGTCACAATACAACCCTGGTGCTGGTGAACGAATTCGATGGGGTCCTCGATGGAAATGATGTGGCCCCGGCTGTTGCGGTTGCGGTGTCCCAGCATGGCGGCCAGCGAGGTGGACTTGCCGGTACCCGTGGCACCCACAAACATGATCAGGCCGCGCTTGGTCATTGCCAGCTCTTTGATGACTTCCGGGAGCGACAGCTCATCGATCTGGGGAATCTTGATCTCGATGCGTCGCAGAACCATGCCGCACAGATTGCGCTGAAAAAAGGCACTGACCCGGAAGCGGCCGATGCCGCGGGCACTGATGGCAAAGTTGCACTCGTGACTCTCGTCGAACTCGGCCCGCTGCTTGTCGTTCATGGCGCCGTAAACGAACTCACGGGTCTGTTCCGGCGTCAGGGCGTTCTTGGTGACCGGCAGCACCTTCCCGTTCACTTTCATGCTCGGAGGTACACCTGCGGTAATAAACAGGTCCGATCCGCCTTTTTCCACCATCAGCCGCAACAGTTTTTCGAATTCCATGATGTCTTACCTATTCATCAATCCAGGGTGCAAGGGCGCACCGGCAATCAGAAGTTATCCGGCATTTTAGCCTTGGCACGGGCCGCTTCGCGCGAAATCAGACCTTTCTGCAACAGCTTTTCCAGGCATTGATCCAGTGTCTGCATACCCAGCGAGCCGCCGGTCTGGATCGCCGAATACATCTGCGCAATCTTGTCTTCGCGGATCAGGTTACGGATCGCCGCCGTACCGATCATGATCTCATGGGCGGCAATCCGGCCGCCGCCCATTTTCTTCATCAGGGTCTGGGAAATAACCGCCTGCAGGGACTCCGACAACATCGAACGCACCATGGACTTCTCTTCGGCCGGGAACACGTCGACCACGCGGTCGATGGTTTTGGCGGCAGAGGTGGTGTGCAGGGTGCCGAACACCAGATGGCCGGTTTCCGCCGCGGTCAGCGCCAGACGGATGGTTTCCAGATCCCGCAACTCGCCCACCAGAATGATGTCCGGGTCTTCCCGCAGTGCCGAGCGCAAGGCTTCGTTGAAGCCCAGAGTATCCCGGTGCACTTCCCGCTGGTTAACCAGGCATTTCTTGGATTCGTGAACAAATTCGATGGGATCTTCGATGGTCAGCACGTGCTCGTAACGGCTGTCGTTGATGTAGTCGATCATCGCCGCCAGCGTGGTGGACTTACCGGACCCGGTCGGCCCGGTCACCAGCACCAGGCCACGGGGCACCGAGGACACATCCTTGAAAACCTGGCCCATGCCCAGATCTTCCATGGTCAGCACCTTGGACGGGATAGTCCGGAACACCGCACCGGCTCCGCGGTTCTGGTTGAAGGCGTTGACACGGAAACGGGCAACCCCGGGTACCTCGAAGGAAAAGTCTGTCTCGAAGAACTCTTCGTAATCCTTGCGCTGCTTGTCGTTCATGATGTCGTAGATCAGCCCGTGCACCTCTTTGTGCTCCATGGGCGGCAGATTGATTCTGCGAACATCACCATCAACACGAATCATGGGAGGTAAACCGGCAGACAGGTGCAAATCCGACGCGCCCTGTTTCGCCGAGAAGGCAAGCAGTTCGGTAATATCCATAGGTTCCTCGGAAGGCTTTTTCTTTTATTCCAGAAGCGGCAAACTCACAGTATGAGCAGCATAGCAGACAACATCGGGAGCGTAACCCGACGCATACAAAAAGCAACATTGCGGGCGGGACGAGCCTCCGATTCCGTGCGCCTGTTGGCAGTCAGCAAGACCCGCACGGCGGACGAGCTGCGCGAAGCGGTGGCCGCAGGGCAGACCGCCTTCGGAGAAAACTACCTGCAGGAGGCGCTCGACAAGCAGGCCGCGCTGGCCGATCTCGAGGGCATCGACTGGCACTTTATCGGCCCCATTCAGTCCAACAAAACCCGCCAGATTGCGACTGCGTTTGCCTGGGTACACAGCGTCGACCGGCTGAAAATCGCCCGTCGGCTCAGCGAACAGAGGGATCCCCACCTGCCCCCCTTGAATATCTGCCTGCAGGTCAATATCAACGAAGAAGACAGTAAAGCGGGTTGCACCCTGGGCGAGCTCGATGCGCTGGTCGCGGCGATCGGTGATTTGCCCAACGTGGCGCTGCGCGGATTAATGGCGATTCCCGATCCCGATCAGCCGGAATCGGCGCTGCGCACCAGCTTCCGCGCCCTGGCCAACGCGCTCAAAGCGCTGCGGCAGAACCATCCGGATGCCGGTCCGCTGGACACCCTGTCCATGGGCATGTCCGGGGACCTGGAGATGGCGATCGAAGAAGGTGCCACCTGGGTGCGCGTCGGCACGGCGCTGTTCGGCCGTCGACCGGCCAAGAGCTGAACGCGCCAGTTCCTGTTATCATCAGGCCCGGATCATCGACAGTTCAACAGTGGAGTGAACCTTGAGTACATCACCAACCATTTCGTTTATCGGCGCAGGAAATATGGCCAGCGCCATTATTGGCGGCATGCTGGACAACGGTTTCAAGGGAGCCGATATCTGGGTCAGCGCTCCCGATGACAGTCACCTGCAGGCCATCCGCAAACGCTACGGCGTTAGCGTGACCACCGACAACCGCTACTGCGCGCAACAGGCTGACCTGGTCATTCTCGCGGTGAAGCCTCAGGTTATGGCGGATGTGTGCCGTGACATCGCGCCGATGGTGCAGAACACCCGCCCGCTGATGGTGTCCATTGCCGCGGGCCTGGAAGCCGGCACGCTGGACCAGTGGCTCGGCGGTGGCCTGCCACTGGTGCGGGTCATGCCGAACACCCCTTCCCTGGTCGGTAAAGGCGCCGCCGGGCTGTTTGCCAACGATCAGGTCAGTGACAAGCAGAAGCAGATGGTGGAAAAGGTGTTCAGCAGCATCGGTTCCGCCCTATGGGTGAATGAGGAACACCTGCTGCACGCCGTGACCGCCCTGTCCGGCAGCGGCCCCGCCTACTTCTTTATGATGCTCGAGGCCCTCGAGGAAGCCGCCACGGAAGCCGGCATCGATCCGGAAACCGCCCGCAAGCTGGCGATCCAGACCATGGCAGGCGCCGCCGAGATGGCCGGTCGCAGCGAACACGACCCGGCCCAGCTCAAGCGCAATGTGATGTCACCCGGTGGCACCACCGAGCGCGCGATCCACACCTTCGAGGACGGCGGGCTGCGGGAGCTGGTCAAAAAAGCCTACTCCGCCGCTTTCTCACGCTCTGAAGACATGGCCAAAGAACTGGCAAACCAATAACGGAGACAAGGCTTCATGCTGGCTGATATTCTGATCACCATCCTGCTCATCGCCTCGACGTTTTACATGACCATCGTGCTGCTGCGCTTCCTGCTGCAGCTGGCACGGGCGGATTTCTACAATCCGATTTCCCAGTTTGCGGTGAAAGCCACCAACCCGCTGCTGCGCCCCCTGCGCCGCATCATTCCGGGCTGGGGTGGCATCGACGGTGCCGCGCTGGTGCTGGCGGTGCTGATCCAGGCGCTGGCGCTGTTCCTGATCCTGGTCGCGATGAATGGCGGCATCCCCGGCATCAATCCGCTGACGCTGCTGGTGTGGGCAGTGCTGAACGTGCTCGACCTGATCGTCAAGATCTACTTCTGGTCCGTTATCGCCGTGGTGGTGGTGAGCTGGATTGCCCCGGGCAGCCATCATCCCGCCATCCAGCTGGTGGCGCAGATCACCGAGCCGGTGATGCGCCCGGTGCGCAACATCATGCCGTCCATGGGTGGACTGGATCTATCGCCCATTATTGTGTTTCTGATCCTCAATGTGGTGTCGGTGGTCATCGACCATATGAAGGTTGCGGCCGGCATGGGCGCACTGGCCGGAATGTAAACCAGGTCGCAAGGCTACAATCGGTTACAACTTTCCACACAACGCATCACACCCGGACCGTCGATTCATCCCACTGATTCGACGGTCTTTTTTTGACCGCAACCTGACGTTCTGCTATAGACACCTGCTTGCACGAATAAAGACATATCCGGTGGTTACGTTACTATTATCGGTAGCTTGCCCGAGGCTCACCCATCGTGCGCCAGGAACATCCGATCCACCCAGAAACTGTTACCCGGAAGTCGCGCAGAAGGAGATTCCGATGAACAAACAAGGAACTCTGTCGCAGCAGGTAGAGGCTTACCACAACTGGAAGAAAGAGCTGATCCGCCAGATCGGTCGGTACCGTTTGTGGTTGCAGGACAACAACCTGTTCTCAGAGGATGTCAGCGGCCGTATTCGCCACGGTCTGGAACTGCTGATTGAAGACGAGTTGACCATCGCCTTCGTGGGTGAGTACTCCCGCGGCAAGACCGAACTGATCAACGCGCTGTTTTTCTCCGAGTATGGTCAGCGCATGCTGCCGTCCCAGGCCGGGCGGACCACCATGTGTCCCACCGAGCTGTTCTTTGATCGCACCGCCAACGCCAACTACCTGTTGCTGCTGCCGATCGAAACCCGCACCGGCGACCTTTCCCTGCAGGATCTGCGCAGACAACCGGAACGCTGGGTCAAACACGACCTGGACGAGCGCAACCCGGACATCATGCGGGAAGTGCTGGCGGAAGTGGCCAGGGTCAAAAGCGTGTCACCGGGCGAGGCGCGGGCACTCGGCTTCGACGAGGACATGCTGGAGCACGATCGCAACAACCCCGGCCATGTACTGGTTCCGGCCTGGCGTAATGCCCAGATCAGCATCCGCCATCCGCTGTTCGAGCGTGGCCTGCGCATTCTCGACACACCGGGTCTGAACGCCCTGGGCTCCGAGCCGGAACTCACCATCAGCATGCTGCCCCGGGCCCATGCGGTGATCTTTCTGCTCAGCGCCGACACCGGCGTGACCGCAAGCGACATGACCATCTGGAAAGAGCACATTGATACCGAGCATGCCGACCACCGCGCCGGCCGCTTTGCCGTGCTCAACAAGATCGACGTACTGTGGGATGACCTGCAGGGCGACCAGCACACCCGCGACGCCATCGAGAAAGTGCGCGGTTACACCGCCGATCATCTGGGCATCCGCCATGGCGATGTGATTCCCCTGTCCGCCAAACAGGGCCTGGTCGCGCGGGTGAGAAACAACACCGAGCTGTTCGAGCGCTCCAATCTCGGCCAGCTGGAGCAGTTGATCATCCAGCGCATCCTGATGCACAAGGAACAGCTGATCACCCAGAGCCTGATCAACGACCTGCTGGGCATGCTGCAGAACAGTCAGGCCGCCATGCAGACCCGGCTGGACGCCCTTGAAGAAGAATTGCAGGCCTGCTCTGGTGCCACCATGGACAAGGCCGCCCTGCGTCGCCTCGCCGACCGCGCCCAGAAAGATTACGACTTCTACTACAAGAAGCTGATTACCCTGCGTTCCAGCCGGCGCCTGATGGACTCCCAGGGCAACATGCTGAGAAAACTGGTCAGTGAGGAGCGATTCGAAAACCACGCTGACAAGGTACGCCAGATGATGTCGAAGAGCTGGACCACCGCCGGCATGAACCGGGGCATGGACCACTTCTTCGAGCTGCTGGAAAGCGATCTCAACAACCTGATGAGCGAAGGCCAGTTGGCCGAGAAGATGGTGGGTGCCATCTATCGCCGCTACAACGAGGACACCCGGGCGCGACACCTGGAGCCGATTCCGCTGAGATCAGGACGCCATGTCATTGCCCTCCGCGAGTTGCGCAAGAAAGCCCGCCGTTTCCGCATCAGTCCGAAAAACCTGCTGACCGAACAGTCACTGCTGGTGCGCCGCTTTTTCAACGTCATGGTGAACGAAGCCCGCACTCTGCACCAACGCACCCGCGCTGACGTGGACCGCTGGCCCTCCGAGGCGCTGCTGCCGATCATGCAGTATTCCATGGAACAGAAGCAGCTGCTGGAGCATCAGATCCGCCGCCTCAGAGACATGGTGCGCAGTGACCGTGACGGCCGATCAGAGCGGGAACGCCTGCACAACACCATTACCGACCTGCGTCGCCAACTGGAACTGGCCGATGCCATGCAGCGCCAGATTCGCAAGCCGGCCCCCACGCTGATCCAGCAGAAAGTAGTCAACATCTCCGGCGCCGTCTGAGGCGCCCGGTCATCCGGCGGTTGCAGCCGCCGGAGCCGGCCTTTAAACTGCTTGGCTGGCAAACACTCTCTCCCTGTGTTGCTCCGGACTTCCACTGACTGAACCAGGAACCTGTCGCGCCGATGCCCGATTCCCTGCCAACGGATTCTGTCGGGATAGTCACCCCGCAGACCCTACACTTTGACGCGCCGATCACCCTGGCGTGTGGGCAAACGCTGGAAAGCTACGATCTGGTGATCGAAACCTACGGTGAACTGAACGCCGACGCCAGCAACGCCGTGCTGATCTGTCACGCACTCAGCGGTCACCACCATGCTGCCGGCTACCACACCATGGACGAACGCAAGCCGGGCTGGTGGGACAGCTGTATTGGCCCCGGCAAGCCCATCGATACCAACCGGTTCTTCGTGGTCAGCCTGAACAATCTCGGCGGCTGCCACGGCAGCACCGGCCCCAGCAGCATCAACCCGGCCACCGCACAGCCCTATGGCCCGGACTTTCCGGTGATCACTGTCAGTGACTGGGTGCAAAGCCAGGCGCTGCTGGCGGACCGGCTCGGCATCCCATGCTGGGCCGCGGTCGTGGGTGGCTCCCTGGGCGGCATGCAGGCATTGCAGTGGAGCCTGGATTACCCGGACCGTCTCCGCCATGCGGTGGTGATTGCATCCACGCCTCGCCTGACGGCCCAGAACATCGCCTTCAACGAAGTGGCACGCCAGGCGATCACCTCGGATCGTGAATTCCACGACGGCCGCTACCAGGACTTCGAGGCACTGCCACGCCGCGGCCTGATGCTGGCCCGGATGGTGGGCCACATTACCTACCTGTCCGATGCCTCCATGGGCGAAAAGTTCGGTCGCGAATTGCGGGATCAGGCCTACAAGTTCGGTTACGACGCGGAATTCCAGGTGGAAAGTTACCTGCGTTATCAGGGCGAGCGCTTTTCCGAAGTGTTTGACGCCAACACCTACCTGCTGATGACGCGGGCACTGGATTATTTTGACCCGGCCTACGAATACGGCGGCGATCTGTCGAAAGCGCTGGCGGCGGCCCGCTGCGAGTACCTGGTGTTGTCGTTCAGCACCGACTGGCGCTTCACCCCGGCGCGCTCGGAAGAAATGGTCAATGCCATGATCGCCGCCCGGAAACGGGTCAGTTACGCGGAAATCGATGCCCCTTGGGGCCACGACGCGTTTCTGATACCTACCCCCCTATACACTGACATCTTCACCGCCTACATGGACCGTGTCGCCAGAGAGGTGGGCGCATGAGACTGGATCTGCAAATTATTCAACAGTGGGTTCAGCCCGGCCACCGGGTACTTGATCTCGGTTGCGGCGACGGCACCCTGCTGGACTTCTTGCAGCGGGAAAGGGGCGCCACCGGCTTTGGCCTGGAAATCAATCCCGATCACATCACCACCTGCATGGGGCGCGGCGTTGCGGTGATCGAACAGAACCTCGACACCCAGGGGCTGGGCAATTTCGAGGACCAGACCTTCGACATCGTACTGATGACCCAGGCACTGCAGGCCGTTCGCCGCCCGGACATGGTGCTGGATGAAATGCTGCGGGTCGGTCGTGAAGGCATCGTCACCTTCCCCAATTTTGCCCATTGGCGGCTGCGTTGGGGGCTGACGCTTAAAGGGCGTATGCCCGAATCCGACGCGCTGCCGTATAAGTGGTATAACACCCCCAACATCCGCCTGTGCACCTTCAAGGATTTCGAAGCCCTGTGCCGGCAGAAGAACATTCGCATCAAGAGCCGGCGGGTGGTCGACGGGCAGCACCAGAACAGCTGGCTTGCCCGGTTGTGGCCGAACATGCTGGGGGAAATCGCCATTTACCGTATAACCCGGGAGACACCATGATGAGCAATCTCAAACACTGGCTGGGCACCGCGCTTATCTGCCTGCTTGCCCTCAGCACCCCTGCCCACGCCGGCTCCAAGAACTTCGGTGACTATCAGGTACACTACAGCGTGTTCCCCAGCACCTTTCTCAGCGCCGAGGTTGCTCAGGCCAACGACCTCAACCGCAGCAAGGGCATCGGCATCGTCAATATCGCCATCATGCGCGAGGGCGAAAACGGCGGCCTGGAGCCGGTATCGGGCCAGGTGGAAGGCAAGGTACTCAACGATATCCAGCAAACACGGTTTCTGCCCTTCCGGCGCATTCAGGAAGGCGATGCGGTCTACTTCATTGCGGAATACCAGTATCGCTCCGCGGAGCTGATGACGTTCCAGATCACCGCGCGCCCCACCGGCAGTGGCGAGGATCTGCCAATCCGGTTCGCCCACACACTGTTCAACGACTGATGACAGATACCCATCGCAAGCTGGTGATTGCCAGCAACAACCAAGGCAAGATCGCGGAACTGACCGATCTTCTGGGTCCGCTGGGGCTGCAACCGGTGGCGCAGGGCGAGCTGGGGGTCAGTGAGGCAGAGGAACCCGCCGTCACGTTCGTGGAGAACGCCATTCTCAAAGCCCGGCATGCGTCCCGCATCACCGGCCTGCCAGCCCTCGCCGACGACTCCGGGCTCGCGGTGGACGCCCTCGGTGGCGCCCCTGGCGTTCGCTCGGCCCGTTACGCCGGCGAACAGGCCAGTGACCGTGACAATATCGACGCTCTGCTTGCGGCTATGAACGGTGTGCCGGAGCCTGACCGCGGTGCGCAGTTTCACTGTGTGCTGGTGTATTTGCGTCACGCCGACGACCCCACACCGGTGATCTGCCACGGGCGCTGGCCAGGACGCATTCTCACCGCAACACAAGGCGACGGTGGTTTTGGCTATGACCCGGTATTCCTGGTACCGGAGACTGGCACCAGTGCGGCGGAGCTGACACGGGAACAAAAAGGCCGGATCAGTCATCGCGGGCGCGCGCTGGCCCAGCTGCTGGCCCAGCTTCAGCAGGGAGCCAACTCAGCGTGACCGACACACCACGGGCAGACGCGGCACAGCTACCCCCGCTGAGCCTTTACCTGCATATGCCCTGGTGTGTCCGCAAATTCCCCTACTGCGACTTCAATTCCCACGCCCTGGCCGGCGACATCCCGGAAACGCCCTACCTCCATGCCCTGATCGAGGATCTGGACCAGGACCTTGCGCTGGTTCAGGGCCGCGCCATTCAGACGGTGTTCATTGGCGGCGGCACACCCTCACTGATGTCCGCTCCGTTTTACCGAGAGCTGTTCAGGGCCCTCCGCCAGCGGCTGGATTTTGCCCCGAACGCGGAGATCACCCTGGAGGCCAATCCGGGCACCCTGGAGCAGGGCCGCTTTGAGAGTTTTCGCGGAGCCGGCATCAACCGCCTGTCACTGGGCATCCAGAGTTTCAATGCGGACCATCTGAAAGCACTGGGCCGGATTCACGATGACCGCGCAGCCCATCAGGCCATTGAGGCCGCCAGGGTTGCCGGGTTCGACAACTTCAACCTGGATCTGATGCACGGTCTCCCGGGGCAGACCCCGGAAAACGCCGTGGCGGATCTGGAAACGGCGCTGGCGTGGCAGCCCCCCCACCTTTCCTGGTACCAGCTGACCCTGGAACCCAACACGGAATTCTACAGCCGCCCGCCGCCCCTGCCGGATGACGACCGCCTCTGGGAGATCTACCAGCGCGGGGGCGACTGCCTGCGGGCCCACGGCTTTCACGATTACGAGGTGTCCGCCTGGTCTCGCCCTGGCATGGCCTCACGCCACAATCTGAACTACTGGACTTTCGGCGACTACCTAGCGCTGGGTGCCGGCGCCCACGGCAAGATCACCCGGCCAGACGCGATCACCCGTTACTGGAAAACCCGGCAGCCGGCAGCGTACCTGAACCGCATCGGCAGCCGCACGGCGGGGTCGGAAGTGATCGAGCAAGGTGAGTTGCCACTGGAGTTCCTGATGAACGCGCTACGGCTGACCGACGGCGTTGAAGAATCCCTGTTCCGGGCACGAACCGGTTTACCCCTGAGCACAGTTGCGGTAAAACTTGAACAGTTAAGGAAGGAACACCTGTTAGACCCTGACCGAATCAAAACAACAGATCTGGGCCATAGGTATCTCAACAGCCTGCTGGAGCGTTTTCTGTAATGGATATTGTGAACATCATCCGATCCCTGCCGGGCCGACTGAAGCTCGGCGTGTTCGTGACCACCCTGATGCTGGCAGCTCTGCTGGTGATCAACCAGCCTCTGCAGACCAGCTCGGCCCCCCAGGGCATCGTGAGTTATCAACTGGCGGCCACCGCAGATCAGTCCATGGCCATCCTCAGGAGCTGGCGCGGTGACGCCATGGTCTGGGCCCAGGTTTCGCTCTGGCTCGATTTTCTGCTGGTGCCGGCCTATGTGTTCACCTTGCTGATGCTGACCAACCAGCTGACGCGGGATCGTCCCGGGGTGCGTGAGCGCAACGTGGCGCGCTGGGTGCGAGCTCTGTTCGTGAGTGCCGGCATCAGCGACGTGGCGGAAAACATTCTGCTGCTGAACAACCTCAACCCGCCTACAGACAGCCTGAGCCTGTCGGCCACACTCTGCGCGCTGGTCAAGTTCACCGGCTTATTGCTGGGAATCGCGGGGCTGGTGATCATTCGGGCCGCAAGGCGTCACCCGCTGGCGCACGGATAACGCCCGACCCCGGTCGTTCAGTTGGTGCGGTGGAAGAGCAGATCCCACACGCCGTGGCCGAGGCGCTCCCCGCGCTTCTCGAATTTGGTGATGGGGCGATCGTCCGGGCGCGGCGAGAACTCGCCTGGCTCCCGGGTGTTGGCGAAGCCCTCCGACCCACTCATCACCTCCATCATGTGCTCGGAGTAATTTTCCCAGTCTGTTGCCAGGTGTAATACCCCACCGACCCTCAACTTGTGACGAATGCGCTGCACAAACTCGGGCTGAATCAGCCGCCGCTTGTTGTGACGCTTCTTGTGCCAGGGGTCGGGGAAAAACACCATCACCCGGTCGAGGCAGGCATCCGGCAGGCACAGATCTATCACGTCATTGGCGTCAATGGCGTACACCCGCACATTCTCCAGCTTGCGGTCCTCCACCTCTTTCAACAGGGCACCAACACCGGGCAGATGCACCTCCACACCAATGAAGTCCTGTTCGGGGGCGGCTTCCGCCATATCCGCCAGCGACTTGCCCATACCGAAGCCGATCTCCAGATTGAGCATGGCATCGCGGCCGAACACCTCGCGGGGGTCGATCATGCCCAGCTCCCGGGTGAGACCGTACACCGGCCAGCTGCGCTCGTAGGCTTTTTTCTGGCCCTCCGTCATGCGCCCCTGACGCAACACAAAGCTGCGAATTCCCCGACGGGTTGTAACGGGTGATTCGTTGGACAGATCTTTCTCATCGGTCATCGGTCTTCCTCAACCGCGGGCAGCGGATTCTGGTTCT